>NZ_JBFUCL010000118.1:0-10099 GCF_056405255.1 Agromyces sp. P1_H4
GTCATGTACGTGGGCGACGACGTCACCGACGAGGACGCGTTCGCGACCCTCGACGCCGAGGACGTCGGCGTGAAGGTGGGCCAGGGCAAGTCGATCGCGACGTACCGGGTGCGCAGCCCGGAGGACGTCGCCGACCTCCTCGAGCGCCTCGCCGATGCCCGTGACGCGGCGCGCGAGGCCCCTTCGCGCTGGCCATAGACTCGAAGGCATGTCGGAGTTCGATCCCAAGCCCCGTAGTCGCACCGTCACCGACGGCATCGAAGCCATGACCAGCCGCGGGATGCTCCGCGCCGTCGGCATGGGCGATGCGGACTGGGACAAGCCGCAGATCGGCATCGCGAGCTCGTGGAATGAGATCACGCCCTGCAACCTCTCCCTGGCGCGGCTCGCGCAGGCGGCGAAGGAGGGCGTGCACGGCGGCGGCGGGTACCCGCTGCAGTTCGGCACCGTCTCCGTCTCCGACGGCATCTCGATGGGCCACGAGGGCATGCACTTCTCGCTCGTCTCCCGAGAGGTCATCGCCGACTCCGTCGAGGTCGTCATGCAGGCCGAGCGCCTCGACGGCTCCGTACTGCTCGCCGGCTGCGACAAGTCGATCCCCGGCATGCTGATGGCCGCCGCGCGACTCGACCTCGCGTCCGTGTTCCTCTACGCCGGCTCGATCGCGCCCGGGTGGGTGCGCCTCTCCGACGGCACCGAGAAGGACATCACGATCATCGACTCGTTCGAGGCGGTCGGCGCCGTGCGTGCCGGCACCATGAGCGAGGCCGACGCCAAGCGCATCGAGTGCGCGTTCGCGCCCGGCGAGGGCGCCTGCGGCGGCATGTACACGGCCAACACCATGGCCTCGGTCGCCGAGGCACTCGGGCTGTCGCTGCCGGGCTCGGCGTCACCGGCATCCGCCGATCGCCGTCGCGACTACTACGCGCACCGCTCGGGCGAGGCCGTCGTCAACCTGCTGAAGCACGGCATCACGGCCCGCCAGATCCTCACCAAGCAGGCCTTCGAGAACGCCATCGCCGTCGGCATGGCCCTCGGCGGCTCCACCAACATCGTGCTGCACCTGCTCGCCATCGCCCGCGAGGCCGAGGTCGAGCTGACCCTCGACGACTTCAACCGCATCGGCTCGAAGGTGCCGCACATCGGCGACCTGAAGCCGTTCGGCAAGTACGTGATGAACGACGTCGACCGCCGTGGCGGCCTTCCCGTGCTCATGAAGGCGCTGCTCGACGCCGGGCTCATGCACGGCGACGCGCTCACCGTCACCGGCAAGACCCTCGCCGAGAACCTCGCCGAGATGGACATCCCGCCGCTCGACGGCGAGGTGCTGCGCACCCTCGACAACCCGATCCACGAGACGGGCGGGCTCACCATCCTGCACGGTTCGCTCGCCCCAGAGGGCGCCGTCGTCAAGACGGCCGGATTCGACGCCGCCACGTTCGAGGGCCCCGCGCGGGTGTTCGAGCGGGAGCGCGCCGCGATGGACGCCCTCACCGCCGGCGAGATCAAGCACGGCGACGTGGTCGTCATCCGCTACGAGGGCCCCAAGGGCGGTCCGGGAATGCGGGAGATGCTCGCGATCACCGCGGCCATCAAGGGCGCTGGGCTCGGAAAAGATGTACTACTCTTGACGGACGGTCGATTCTCAGGCGGCACAACCGGCCTCTGCATCGGCCATCTGGCACCCGAAGCGGTGGACGCAGGTCCTATCGCCTTCGTGCGCGATGGTGATCTGATACGGGTCGATATCGCAGCTCGTTCCATCGACCTACTGGTCGACGATGCCGAGCTGGCTGCCCGCCGTGAAGGCTGGGCTCCGCTTCCTCCGCGCTATACCCGTGGCGTCCTCGCGAAGTACTCCAAGCTCGTGCGTTCCGCCGCAGAAGGCGCCACGACGGGGTGAGTGCTGCGCTCCCCGCACACACCGTCCATCAGAACAGGAACCGAATGACCACGGAATCGACGCCCGTGCCTTCGCCCGCCCCAGTGCCGTCCGGCGCTCCCGTCGAGATGACGGGTGCCGAGGCGGTCGTCCGCTCGCTCGAGATGCTCGGCATCACCGACGTCTTCGGCCTGCCCGGCGGCGCGATCCTCCCCGTCTACGACCCGCTGCTCGACAGCCGCAAGCTGCGGCACATCCTCGTGCGCCACGAGCAGGGCGCCGGCCACGCGGCCGAGGGCTACGCCTCGTCGTCCGGCAAGCTCGGCGTCGCCATCGCGACGTCGGGTCCGGGGGCGACGAACCTCGTCACGGCCATCGCCGACGCCCACATGGACTCGGTGCCGATCCTCGCGATCACCGGCCAGGTGTTCTCGAACCTCATGGGCACGGATGCCTTCCAGGAGGCCGACATCGTCGGCATCACCATGCCCATCACGAAGCACTCCTTCCTCGTGAAGGACCCTGCCGAGATCCCGGGAACGATCGCGGCGGCGTACCACATCGCCACGACGGGGCGTCCGGGCCCCGTGCTCGTCGACATCACCAAGGACGCGCAGCAGGCGAAGTTCACCTTCCGCTGGCCGCCGAAGGTCGACCTGCCGGGCTACCGGCCCATCACGAAGGCGCACGGCAAGCAGGTCGCTGCCGCCGCGCAGCTGCTCGCCGAGGCGAAGCGCCCGGTGCTCTACGTGGGCGGCGGCATCATCCGCTCGCACGCCTCCGAGGAGCTGCTCGCGCTCGCGGAGGCGACGAACGCACCGGTCGTGACCACGCTCATGGCTCGCGGCGCGTTCCCCGACTCCCACCAGCAGCACCTCGGCATGCCGGGCATGCACGGCACGGTCCCGGCCGTGATCGCGCTGCAGGAGGCCGACCTCCTGCTGGCGCTCGGTTCCCGGTTCGACGACCGCGTGACTGGCAAGGCCGCGCTGTTTGCGCCCAACGCCAAGGTCGTGCACGTCGACATCGACCCCGCCGAGATCTCGAAGATCCGCACGGCCGACGTGCCGATCGTGGGCGACCTGAAGGATGTGCTCGTCGACCTGCTCGCCGCCTACGGCGACGCCACGACGGGCGGGCAGCCCGACATCGATGAGTGGTGGGCCACGCTCGACGGACTCCGCTCCGAGTTCCCGCTCGGATTCTCGAAGCCCTCCGACGGCCTGCTCGCGCCGCAGCACGTCATCCAGCGCATCGGCGAGCTCACGGGGCCCGAGGGCATCTACGCCGCGGGCGTGGGCCAGCACCAGATGTGGGCCGCGCAGTTCATCAAGTACGAGCGACCCAACTCATGGCTGAACTCGGGCGGCGCCGGCACCATGGGCTACGCGGTGCCCGCGGCGATGGGCGCCAAGGTCGCCCAGCCCGACCGCGTGGTCTGGGCGATCGACGGCGACGGCTGCTTCCAGATGACCAACCAGGAGCTCGCCACCTGCACCCTGAACGACATCCCGATCAAGGTCGCGATCATCAACAACTCCTCGCTCGGCATGGTGCGCCAGTGGCAGACGCTGTTCTACGACGGCCGCTACTCGAACACCGACCTGAACACCGGGCACGACACCGTACGGGTGCCCGACTTCGTGGCGCTCGCCGAGGCCTACGGCGCGCTCGGCATCCGGGTCACCAAGGAGGAGGAGGTCGACGCCGCCATCAAGCTGGCGCTCGAGACCAACGACCGCCCGGTGGTGATCGACTTCGTCGTCTCGGCCGACGCGATGGTCTGGCCGATGGTGCCGCAGGGCGTGTCGAACAGCTACATCCAGTACGCCCGCGATCACTCGCCGGCCTTCAGCGAGGAGGACTGACCATGTCGACCCACGTGCTCTCCCTCCTCGTCGAGGACAAGCCGGGCCTGCTGACCCGCGTCGCCGGACTCTTCGCGCGCCGCGGCTTCAACATCGAGTCGCTCGCGGTGGGCCACTCCGAGATCGAGGGGCTCTCGCGCATCACGGTCGTGGTCGACGTCGAGGAGCTTCCCCTCGAGCAGGTGACGAAGCAGCTCAACAAGCTCATCAACGTCATCAAGATCGTCGAGCTCGACCCCAACCAGTCGGTGCAGCGCGAGCACCTGCTCATCAAGGTGCGCGTCGACAACGCGACCCGCTCGCAGGTGCTCGAGGCGGTCAACCTCTTCCGCGCCCGCGTCGTCGACGTGTCGACCGACGCCCTCGTCATCGAGGTCACCGGGGACTCCGGCAAGACCACCGCGTTCCTCCGGGTGCTCGAGCCCTACGGCATCAAGGAGATCGCCCAGTCGGGCCTCCTCGCGATCGGCCGTGGCGGCAAGTCCATCACCGAGCGCGTCTTCAAGAACTGAGCACGGATGCCGCGGCGCGCCGTCGCGGCATCCGTCACCTGAACCGAAACCAAGGAGAAAGACAGCACATGGCTGAGATCTACTACGACAAGGACGCCGACCTCTCGCTCATCCAGGGCAAGAAGGTCGCCGTCATCGGCTACGGCTCGCAGGGACACGCGCACGCGCAGAACCTCCGCGACTCGGGCGTCGAGGTCGTCATTGGCCTCAAGGAGGGCTCGAAGTCGAAGTCGAAGGCCGAGGAGGCCGGCTTCGAGGTGAAGAGCGTCGCCGACGCCGCGGCCGGTGCCGACGTCATCGTCATCCTCGCGCCCGATCAGTACCAGCGTCACATCTACGCCGAGTCGATCAAGGACAACCTCGCCGAGGGCAAGACCCTGGTGTTCGGCCACGGCTTCAACATCCGCTTCGGCTACATCGAGGCGCCCGAGGGCGTCGACGTCGTCATGGTCGCCCCGAAGGGCCCCGGCCACACCGTGCGCCGCGAGTACGAGGCGGGTCGCGGCGTGCCCGTGATCGTCGCCGTCGAGAAGGACGCCTCGGGCAACGCCTGGCCGCTCGTGCTCTCGTACGCCAAGGCGATCGGCGGCCTGCGCGCCGGTGGCATCAAGACGACCTTCACGGAGGAGACCGAGACCGACCTGTTCGGCGAGCAGGCCGTGCTCTGCGGCGGCGTCTCGCAGCTCGTGCAGTACGGCTTCGAGACCCTGACCGAGGCGGGCTACCAGCCGCAGGTCGCGTACTTCGAGGTGCTCCACGAGCTGAAGCTCATCGTCGACCTCATGTGGGAGGGCGGCATCGCCAAGCAGCGCTGGTCGGTCTCCGACACGGCCGAGTACGGCGACTACGTCTCGGGCCCCCGCGTCATCGACCCGCACGTCAAGGAGAACATGCAGGCCGTGCTCGCCGACATCCAGTCGGGCGCGTTCGCCGAGCGCTTCATCGCCGACCAGGATGCCGGTGCCCCCGAGTTCCTCGAGCTCCGCAAGAAGGGCGAGGCGCACCCGATCGAGGCGACGGGCCGCGAGCTGCGCAAGCTCTTCGCCTGGAACGCGTCGAACGACGACGACTACGTGGACGGCGAGGTCGCTCGCTGACGCGAGCGGACCTGCCGCCCTCTCCGTCAACGGTGTTCATGCAGCGCCGTCCTTCGGCCGGCGCTGACGGCGAGGTCGCTCGCTGACGCGAGCTTCGCTCGTTCGTCGACGCGTCATCGCGTCGTGAGGCCCGCTCCGGATGCTCCGGGGCGGGCCTTTCCGTCGGATCCGGAGCCGGGCCAGTCGTCCCGTGCCGTGCTCGTATGAGCGAGTTGCGCACAAGCACTTGTCCAAGCGGTCGCCGGTGTGGTCGCATGCCTTCCATGACCGAACTCCGACACCACCACTCCGACCCGACCCCGCGCTGGTGCTCGTGCGCCGTGCCCGACGACGACGCAGCGCCCACGGGCTCCGGACTCACCCGACGGAACATGCTCGTGGGGATCTCGGCCGCCGGCGCGCTCGCCGCGGTCGGATGGCCGGGCGCCGCCCAGGCCGCCCCGAATGACAAGTCGGTGACCATTACGATCATGGGCACCTCCGACCTGCACGCCAACGTCATCAACTGGGATTACTACAAGGACGCCACCTACAGCGACGCCCAGGGCAACGTGGTCGGGCTGGCGCGCGTCTCCAGCGTCGTCAACGAGATCCGCGCCCAGCGGGGCCGTGAGCACACGCTGCTCTTCGATGCGGGCGATACGATCCAAGGCACTCCGCTGGGGTTCTACTACGCGACCGTCGAGCCGGTCACCGAGACGGGCGCGATCCATCCGATGGCCGCGCAGATGAACGCGATCGGCTATGACGCCGTCGCGCTCGGCAATCACGAGTTCAACTACGGCCTCGAGTTCCTCGACTACTGGATCTCGCAGATGGACGCCGACGTGCTGGCGGCGAACGCCGTGCACGCCGGAACGAAGGTGCCCGCGTACCTCCCGTACACGATCAAGACGATGAAGGTGAAGGGGCGTCCGCCGATCCGCGTCGGTGTACTCGGTCTCACGAACCCGGGTGTGGTGATCTGGGACAAGGGGAACGTCAGCGGCAAGCTCGAGGTGCAGGGCCTCGTCGAAGCGGCGGCGCGCTGGGTGCCGGTGATGCGCGCGGCGGGCGCCGACATCGTCGTGGTGAGCGCGCACTCGGGCGACAGCGGCACCTCGTCGTACGCCGGCGACCTGCCGGTCGAGAACGCGGCCGCGCTCGTCGCCGAGCAGGTGCCGGGCATCGACGCGATCCTCTTCGGGCACGCGCACCGGGAGGTGCCGCAGCGGTTCGTCACGAACCTCGAGACGGGTCGCCAGGTCGTGATGAGCGAGCCGAAGAACTGGGGCCAGCGACTCAGCGTCTTCGATCTCACGCTCGAGTTCGCCAAGGGCAAGTGGTCGGTCGCCTCGAGCTCGGCGACCACGCTGAACACGAACACCGTGGTCGACGACCCCGCGCTCGTCGCCGTGGTGCAGGCGCAGCACGACGCCGTCGTCGACTACGTCAACACGACGGTCGCGACTTCGACCGAGGCGATGTCGGCCGCCGAGGCGTGCTGGAAGGACACGGCGATCCTCGACTACGTGAACGTGGTCCAGGAGGCCACGGTCGCCGCGGCCGTGGCCGGCACGCCCGAGGCATCCCTCCCGATCGTCTCGATCGCCGCGCCGTTCAACCGGGCGGCGAGCTTCCCGGCGGGTCCGGTCTCGATCAAGGATGTCGCGGGGCTCTACATCTACGACAACACGCTCCTCGCCTCGATCCTCACCGGCGCCCAGATCAAGGACTACCTCGAGTACTCGGCGGAGTACTTCAAGCCGGTGGCGCCCGACGCGCCGGTCGACCCGGCATCCTGGACGAACGCGAACAACCGGCCCGACTACAACTACGACCAGTTCTCGGGTGTCGACTACGGCGTCGACGTGTCGCAGCCCGTCGGTTCGCGCATCGTCGGGCTGTCGTACCAGGGCGCGCCGGTGGCGGCCGGGCAGCAGTTCCTCGTCGCTGTGAACAACTACCGGCAGTCGGGCGGCGGCGGATTCCCGCACATCGCGACGGCTCCGGTGGTCTACAACGCGCAGGTCGCGATCCGCGAGGCGATCGTGTCGTACGCCTCGGCGTCCGGCACCATCGACCCGGCCACGTTCCACGTCGAGAACTGGCGACTCGTGCGCAACGGCGTGCCGGTGTTCTGACCCCTCGAACGCGATGGCGGCCCGTCCCGATCCGGGGCGGGCCGACCTCGTGAGGGGCACGGTCGTACCTCCGCTCAGTCGGAACCGCAGGTGCTCCGCAGCTCGCCGAGTCCGTCGAGATAGGTGCGCCATTCGTGCTCGGTGAGATCACGGCCCGCGATGCGGCAGACCGCCGCGAACTGATRCTCCGGATCGAGATCCCAGATCGCGATGCCCGCATCCTCCGAGATCGCGAGCTCGAGCCCGTCGGGCCGCAGCGCGCTCCCGACGTAGTCGGGCGAGTCGTGAAAGAAGGGCTCGGCCAGCCGGATGCCCGTGGCCGTGTCGTGCAGCAGCGTGATGCCCGCCCCGGCGGACATGACCATCGTTCGCCCGTCGTCGCTCGTCTCGGGGACGCCCAGCCCGCCGGCCGTGCCGGGCAGAGAGCCCACCTGGTCGTACGTCTCGGTGTCGAACCGCATCATCCGGTTGTCCCGGGAACCGATCATCGTGCCGTCGTCGAGCAGCACCGGGGGACCCGTCAGGAGGTTCCCGCGGCGCGTGATCCTCCAGCCTGCGACATCGACCATGGTCAGGAGGTCGCCGCGCTCGTCGCTGTACGAGGTGATGGCGAGCCGCCGGCCGTCGGGCGACTCCGAAACCCAGATCACGAGCCCGCCGACGACGATCGGCTCGCCGACCTGCTCGCCGGTCGCCGGATCGATTCGTACCACCGCGTAGATCGGCTCGGCGACCTGCTCGCCGGTCGCCGGATCGAGATGGACCACGCCCTCGTCCTCGACCAAGAGGTACAACCGCGTACCCGCGTGGGTCACCCAGGGCAGGCGTGCACCGGTGGGAAGCGGAGCTCCGATGTCCCGCCCGGTGTCGGCATCGACGAGTCGCCATGCATCGTCTTCGGGGAACCAGCCGACGATCGCGTCGGAGCCGACCCAGATCGGTGTGGACACCGGAGCTGTGAATTCACCGCGCACATCACCCGTGACGGAGTCGCGGATCGCAACCCCGTGATGCACGTCGTCCCACCCCGTGTCGCCCTGTCCGTCCGCGGTGAGCAGCGTGTGCCCGTCGTGCGAGTAGCCGCTCGCCAGGAATGATCCGGGCGCGATGAGACGTGTCAGGAGTCCGCCGCCATCGAGTTGCCAGCGCGCGATCGCCGGCGGTATCTGGTTGAGTGCGACCAGCTCGGTTCCGCCGGAGACGACCCCCACGGGACCGACTGTCCCGAGCAGCGCATCAAGTCCCGAACCCACTTGCTCGCCATCGTCCAGTTCGTACCGGTCGATCAGTCCGTACAGGCCCGCGCAGTACACGTGCCCCGCCACCTCCGAGGCGGTGATCCACGAGCACGAGGTGGGACCGAACCCCGACACCGGATGCGTCCACCGAACATGGCCGTCCGCCCCGTCGACGGCGACGATCGCCCGATCCCCGCTCGCGACGACGAGTCCCGAGTCGAGCACCTCCATGGCCACGTGGGCGGACTCCGCGGGCACCGCATAGCGGGTCGTCACGGCGGCCCGCACCGGGTCGATCACCTCGATCGCGCCGGCCACCCTTCCCGCGTACAGGCGCCCGTCGGTGGTGAACGCGAGCGCCGCGGCGAAGCTGTCCGTCACTTCGAGCGCGGCGACGACCTGTTCGGTGACCGGCGTCACCGACCCCGTCGGCACGTCCACGATCGACACGGCGCCGTCGTGCGTCGCCGCGACCGCGATCCTCGATCCGTCGCCCTCCACGGCGAGTGCACCGGGACCGAACTCCAGACGCTGCGGACCGAGCAGTCGTTCGCCCGACGACAGATCGACGACGACGAGATCGGAGCTCACGGTGGGGCCGGCGACCACGAAATACGACTCCGCGGTGGTGCCGACGCCCAGTGTCGACGGTTCGACGTCGCCCGGCCACAGGATGGCTCCAGTGGTGCCGTCGGCGCTGACCTCGACGAGCGGGAACGGTGGCGTGGAGTCGAGCCCGTCGAGACCCGTCTCGACGGGCATGACCAGCGCTGCGGTCTCGAGGTCGCGGACCGCAGCGGCTCCGGAGTCGTCGACCATGAACGCCCGGTCGGTTCCCGGGATCACGGCGCCCATCGTGCTGTGCGCCCCGTCGACGAGCGCATTGCCGAGGAACCCTCCCGCGGCCGTGAGCACGCCCATCATCCCGGCGCGCGTCCGCGGGTCCTCGGGCCAGCGCCGATACGCCTCCGCGGCGAGCAGGGCGGCGACGTCCCGCTCCGATGTCCTCAGTGCGAGCGCGGTGCTGACGAGTGCCTCGACGTTCGCCTCCGTGCGGCTCCGTGCCGCCTGATCCGCCGAGACCACCGCGAGGCCGCCCGCACCCACCAAGGCCACAATCAGCACTGCCGCGCCCACGAGGAGGCCGCGGAGCCTTCGGTTCTGCGTCCGTTCGTGGCGGGCCTGAGCGACGAGCGCCTCCCGCTCCGAGGTCTCACGTGCCGACGACGCCGCGAGGAAGGCCGTCTCGTCCTCGGTGAGATCGCGGTCGCCGCCCCGTTTCCACTCGAGCGCGGACTGCAAYCTCGCGCCGCGATACAGGTCTTCCTCCGCTCGACCGCCCGCGTCCCAGGCCTCCGCCGCGACAGCGAGCGCGTGCA
>NZ_JBFUCL010000119.1:0-10069 GCF_056405255.1 Agromyces sp. P1_H4
GGCCGAGGGCGCGGCATCCGTCATGGCCTCGTTCAACACGGTCGCCGGCCGACCGATGCACGCCAACCGGCGCCTGCTGACCGACGTGCTGAAGGCGGAGTGGGGGTTCGAGGGGATCGTCGTCGGCGATGCCGAGGGCGTGCGGAACCTCATCCCCCACGGCGTCGCCGCCGACCTCGCGGACGCCGTGCGGATCGCCTGGAGCGCCGGCCTCGACGTCGAGATGGGCGGCGCGCCGTCCGATCTGGCGCAGGAGGAGCTGGCCCCCGGCCTGCTCGATCCCGAACGTGTCGACGATGCCGTGGCCCGGGTGCTCGCCCTGAAGGAGTCGCTCGGGCTCTTCGACGAGCCCTACGTGACCGAGGCCGACGAGCGGATCGAGCCCACGGTCGAGAGCCGGCAACTGGTGCGCGCCGCCGCTGCCCGCTCGATGGTGCTCCTGAAGAACGACGGCACGCTGCCGCTCCGCGATTCACGGCGCGTGCTGGTGACGGGCCCGTACGCGGAGTCGACCGATCACCTCGGGGCGTGGACGCAGTCGTTCGCCGCGCCCGCGGGCCGCATCGCCGATGCCCTGCGCGAGCGGATGCCGCGAGCCGAGCTCCGGGTCCTGCCAGGCGTCGGCTTCCTCGACGACGACGTCTCGCAGCTTCCCGCCGTCGTCGCGGCCGCCCGCGAGAGCGACCTCGTGCTGGTGTGCGTGGGCGAGCCGAGCTCGCTCTCGGGCGAGGCGGCGTCGCGCAGCGACCTGCGACTGCCCGGGCGCCAGGAGGAGCTCATCCGGCAGGTCGCCGCGTCGGGCACGCCGTTCGTCGTGGTGCTGGCGAACGGCCGCCCGCTCGTCGTGGCCGACTGGATCGACGTGGCGCCCACCGTGCTCGAGGCGTGGCACGGCGGCACGGAGGCAGCCGCCGCGATCGTCGACGTGCTGCACGGCGACGCCGAGCCCGCAGGCCGGCTGCCGATGTCGTTCCCGCGATCGGTCGGGCAGGTCCCGATCCACTACGCGCACGAACGCACCGGCCGGCCGGCGACGGTCGGCGGCTCGCTCACCGAGGCATCCGTCGACATCGGGCTGCACGGCCCCGACAACGTGCACGAGAAGTACACCTCGAAGTACCTCGACCTCGAGCTCGGGCCGCAGTTCGCGTTCGGGCACGGGTCGGGGTACGCCACCTTCTCGCACTCGGCACCGCGTCTCTCGCGTGACGAGCTTCCCCTCGACGCACTCGAACGGGGCGAGGTGCTCAGCGTCGCCCTGGACGTGACGAACACATCCGACCGATCCGGTGACGAGGTGGTCCAGGCCCACCTGGAGGACGTGGTGGCGAGCGTCGCCCCTCCGGTGCGCCGGCTGGTCGGGTTCGAGCGACGCACCATCGAGGCCGGCGGCACGGTCACGGTCTCGTTCGAGCTCGGCGCGCGCGAGCTGGGCTTCTGGTCGACGGATGCCGCGGCCGCCCGCTTCGTCGTCGAACCGGGACTCTTCCGTCTCCACGTCGGCTCCACCCTGGAGCGCACGCAGTCGTTCGAGTTCCGCGTCAGCGATCCACCCACCATGAACACCGGCCGCGAAGGAGACCCACGATGACAGACACGACGACGGCGACGGCGCCGAGCCGCTGGTCGATTGAGCGGGACCGCGGGTTCCGGCTGCTCCACGATGGACGGCCCGCGCTGCTGCTCGGGGGACAGGTGCACAACTCGTCTTCGTCCTCGCGGCGGTCGATCGCCGAGTCGTTCGCGCACGTTCGCCGGATGAACGGCAACACCGTGCTGGCGCCGGTGAGCTGGGCACTCCTGGAGCCCGAGGAGGGGACCTTCGACCTCACGCTCGTCGACGCGATGCTCGAAGCGGCGCGCGCGAACGGGCTCAGGCTCGTCCTGCTCTGGTTCGGCGCGTTCAAGAACGCCGCGTCGACCTACGCCCCGACGTGGGTTCGCGCCGACGCGGGGCGGTTCCCGCGTGCGGTGGTCGACGCGCGCCGACGGACGGCGTTCACGTATCCGGGCGCGACGGCGAAGCCGGTGCTCTCGGTCTTCAGCACTGCGCTCCGCGATGCCGACGCCGCCGCGTTCGAGACCCTCATGCGGCATCTGGCGGTCGCGGACGCCGAGGACACCGTGGCGATGGTCCAGGTCGAGAACGAGTCCGGCCTGCTCTCCGACAGCCGCGACCGCGGTCCGCTCGCCGAGCGGGCCTGGAACGCCGCCGTGCCCGCAGAGCTGCTCGACCGACTCGGCTCGGGCGGTTCCTCCGCCGTACACGACCTCTGGCATGAGCGCGGCCAGATTCGCGCGGGTTCGTGGCCGGAGGTGTTCGGCGACGACGCGCGCGCCGACGAGGTGTTCATGGCCTGGGCGTTCTCCAGCTACGTGGAGCACCTCGCCCGGCGAGGCCGAGCGGTCAAGCGGGTGCCGATGTACGCCAATGCGTGGCTCGGCCCACAGCCCGGCCAAGACCGTCCCGGGCAGTACCCGAGCGGCGGGCCGGCCTCGCCGGTCATCGAGGTCTGGCGTTCGGGGGCGCCCTCGCTCGAGCTCGTGGGTCCCGACCTCTACGTCGACGACGCGGACAGCGCGATGCGGACGTACGCGTCGGCGGACCAGCCGCTGTTCGTCCCCGAGAGCCGGCCGCGAGCCGGCGAGCTGGTACGGGCCATCGGCGCCTACGGCGCGATCGGATGGTCGGCCTTCGGCATCGACCGGGCCAATCCCGACGGGCAGGTCGCCGCGGTGCTCGCGTACCTGACCGCACTCGAGTCCGAGATCACCGCGGCGGGCGGCCGAGGCGCCCTCGCGGCCGTCATCCTCGAACCCGGCCAGGAGTCCGCTCCCGTCGGCACCCGGGGCCCCCTCGAGGTCACGGCGCGCGGCACGCTGGCTTTGCTCCAGCGAATGCTGCTCGACGCGGGAGTGCAGGCCCCCGCACCGGAGCTGTCCCTGCCCGACGAGACGTTGCCGACGGCTCCGGTGCCGGCCCCTGCCGACCACCGACCCTTCGGGCTGCTGATCGCAGCGGCTCCCGACTCGTTCATCGTCGTCGGGCAGGGCGTCACGATGGACTTCGCCATCGAGGGCGCGGTCGTCGAGATCGACTCGGTGCAGGAACTCCTGCTGGAGGAAGGCGCCGTCACCCGGGGCCGGTTCATCAACGGCGACGAGCGGCTCAGCATCCTGCCGACGCACACGGTCGGGGCTGCGCGGATCCGGCTGCTGCAGCGCGCGCCCTGAGCGGCGTCAGCCGATCGGGCGGTAGCGCAGGTCGCGGAAGCGCACCGCTGCGTCGCCGCTCGCGAAGATCGCCGGCCGGAGGCTCTGCAGGTCGCCCACCGTGTTCGCGTGGTACCCCGAGGTCTCGTAGCGGATCGCGTGCCGCACCCACTCCTCGCCGGGCAACCGGTACCACGACGTGACGATGTGCTCGTCGTTGCGGATGCGCAGCGCCATCCGGCGGGCCGCCGGCGCGGGCTCGCGCCAGTGCGTGCGGAGCCCGCCGGAGTAGCTCACCATGCGGTCGCCGTCGATGCCCATGCCGCAGAACAGTCGATGGTTGAAGAAGAGCAGCAGCCCGGCCTCTGCGCGCTGGCCGAGGAGCTCGACGTCGACCTCGATCTCGTACGAGTGGTCGCCGGTCACGAGGCAGAGCGGCGACGTGCTCGCGGGGCCGTCACCCCGCGCGCGGAGCACGAGCCCGTCGTCGACCCGCAGCCGCTCGGCCTCGCCGGGTGACGGCGCATGGAAGGTCCACCGCTCACCGAGCCGGAACGCGCCGGCATCCTCGTCGAAGCTCGCCGCCGCGCCCTGCGGCGCGGCATCCGCCGGCGCTGCCTGGGTCGCACCGAGGTCGTCGGCGACCGCCACGGGCCACCCGTCGTCAGTCCAGTCGATCGGCTCGAGCAGCACCTGGCGACCGAGGGTGCGGAAGCCGTGCTCGTACCCGTGCGAGAGCATCCACCAGGCATCCGCTGGCCCCCGCAGGATCGTGGCGTGTCCGCGCGACCACCAACGCTCCGCGGCATCCGTGGTGCGAGCGATCGGGTTGCCGGGATGGTTCTCCCACGGGCCGTCGACCGAGCGCGAGCGGGCGACGATGACCATGTGCCCGGTCGGCGGTCCAGCGGTGCCGCCCACCGCGCTGACCAGGTAGCACCACTCCCCGCGGCGGAACAGCTTCGGCCCCTCGAGCGCGTACGCCTCGGTGATCCAGTCGTCGGGATAGCGCCAGCCGTCGTACACCTGCTCGAGTTCGCCCACCGTCGACAGCCCGTCGTCGGCCAGCCCGATCCGACGGATGCCGCTCACGAACAGGAAGCGGCGGCCGTCCTCGCCGACGACGTGGCCGGGATCGATCGCGCCGCGGATGCCGAGGTCGATCGGCTCGGACCACGGACCGCGCATCGACGGCGCGTGGATCACGAAGATCGACGGCTCCGTCAGCTCCGACCAGGGCGTCGGGATGAACGGGATGTAGATGAAGAAGCGCCCGTCGTGCTCGGCGATGTCGACCGCGAACGTGTTGCCGAGCGGCTGCGGCAGGGCCGAGCCCTCGTACGTCCAGTTCACGAGGTCGGTCGAGCGGTACAGCGGCAGTCCAGGCGCGGCCTGGAACGACGAGTACGTCATCCAGTACTCGTCGCCCACGCGGATCACGGCCGGGTCGGGGCGGTCGCCCGCGAGCACCGGGTTCGTGAAGGTCGTCGCCGGGTCGTKGTCGGTCATCGCTCGAGGATCCAGTCTTCGATCGTCTTCAGGGTGTGCAGGGCGCCGGCATCGGCGGGGTGGTCGATGTGGCCGTGCTCGGCGCCCGCTTCGACGTGGAGCTCGACGTCGACGCCTGCCGTCGTCAGGGTCGCGGCGAAGCGCTCACCCGACGGCCGCAGCTCGTCGCGCTCGCACACCACGATCAACGTCGGTGGGAAGCCGTGGCCGTCGCCGAGCCCGGCGAACGCGTGCGGATCGGCGAGCGCCGCCTCGCTCCCGGCGTAGTTCAACGTGAGCTGGCCGGTCGGTGACGCCGGGTCGATGTACTTGGAGCCCTCGGTCCAGTTCGGGTGCAGGACCGGGTAGACGAGCACGACCCCGGCGGGCAGCAGCTCCCCCGCGTCGCGCAGCCGCGTCACGGCGCCCGCCGCGAGCGCCCCGCCCGCGCTCGCACCGCCGAGCACGAGCGACTCGGACGTCACGCCGGCGAGGTCGGCCGCGGCATCCGCGATGAACCGCCACGCGGCGAGCACGTCGTCGGACGGGACCGGGAAGTGCACGTCGCCGAGGCACTTCGCGTAGTCGACCGAGATGACCGGGATGCCGCGGGCCGCGAGCTCACGCGCGACCCAGTTCGACTCCGGCATGTCGAGGTTCCCGCCGATGAACCCGCCGCCGTGCACCCAGACGAAGGCGCGGCCGCTCGGCGTGGCGGTCGCGTCGCGGAAGGTGCGGATCGGCACCGGGCCGTGCGGCCCGTCCAGACGGCGGTCCTCGGTCTCGACGTCGGCGAGGTGGGGGAACCGCCGCACGAGGGACGCGGTGTCGACGTCGGTTCGCCGGTCGGCGGGTTCGCCGTGCTCGGTGAGCCAGCGGATGGCGTCGGGGACGGTCATGCGACGGAAGTCGAAGTCGTCCGCGGTATCGGCGCTCGCTTCGGAGGCCAGGGTCTCGTCCATGGGACTCCTTCGGTTCTCGCCGCCTACTGCAGCGGGCTTCTGCCCTTGGCGCGTGCGGCGCGCTCGGCCTCGGCGAGGATCTCGCTGTTGAAGTACTCCTGCTGCAGGGTGACCCGGCCGTCGCGCACCCGGATGACGTGGATGAACGACTGCGGATACGGCTCGCCGAGGAACGTCGCCTCGGGCACCATCCGGCTCGTCACGAAGAACAGCTCCGGGTCCTCGGCGGCGTGGATGACGAGGTCGCGGTGCACGCAGTCGGCGAACATGCCGGCGTTGTTCACGGTGTTCGCCACGATCTCGTCCCGGCCCTCCCAGCGGGTCTTCGGCAGTCCCGCGGGGGCGAACGGCAGCTCCTTCACGCCATCCGGATGCCACAGCGCGAGGCGCTCGTCGGGGCGGTCGAGGTTCGACGCGAAGAACGCCTCGACCACGGCCCGATTCGCGGCACGCAGCTGCTCGACAGCGGTCACGGTCTCGCTCATGCCGGCTGCCGCATCGCCCGCATGCTGCGACGGATCAGGTCGTGCTGCCTGCGCACGAGCAGGAGGGGGTCCACCTCGCCGAGCTCGGCGAACGCGTGCCCCTCCCATTCGCTCGACCAGTAGCCGCGGTAGCCGCCCTCGACGAACACGCGCACGAGCTCGGGGTAGTCGATCGCCGGCTCCTGGCCCTGCTCGTCGATGTCGTAGAACTTCGCGTGCACGTGCAGGATCTGCGGCATGATGTCGGCCCACTCGCGCGGGTCGACGTGGCCGTGCATGTTGAACGCGAGGTGGGCGAACGAGCCGAGCCGTCCGGGGTCGAAGTCGCGGCCGCGAAGGTAGGCGATGAACTCCTCCTGGCGCTGCCGCATCGGGGCATCCGTCGCCCAGATGTCCTGCATGGTCTGCACGGCGTCGTCGTCGAGGCCCGCACGGCGGACCGCGCGGAGCAGCGTCGGCGACATCGAGCGCATCGTGGCCGAGAAGTCGGCGACGAACCCGAGCAGCGGCGAGTCGAGCTCGGCGTAGACGTCGCGGACCTTCACGATCTCGGGCGCGTTCGGGCCCATCGGCGCATGGATCTCGTACGCCAGCTTGAGCTCGAGCTCCTCCGCGACCGGCAGGAGCCGGCGCAGCAGCTCGGGCTTCGCGCTCTGGATGCGCACGAGCGGGAAGCCGAGCTTCGCCGCGCCCCGGAACAGCGTCTCGCTGAACTCGAACTCCTCGTCGGGCGTCATGTCGCGGTCGCGGCGGCGGCCCATGTCGAGGTTCGCGCCGAACGAGCTCGCGTCGAACCCGTGCCGGTCGAACGCCTCCCGCCACGTGCGCACGAACTCGTCGGACACGACCGGGTACGTCGGCAGCACCTGCGAGGCGACGATCTCGATGCCCGGGCCGATGCCGAGCTGGGCCACCCGATCGAGCAGCCCCGAGAAGTCGAACCAGCCGGCGCGGAACTCGGCGCTCGCCGAGTAGAGCGTGAGCCCGAGCTTGAACGGGTCCTCCTCGGTGGCCGCGGGCGCCGGCGGCACGTCTCCCGCGAGCGCCGGCGGCGCGGCATCCGCATCGGTGACCGTCAGGGTCATGGCCTGCTTCACGATGTTGGGCACGTACATGCCCGGCCCGCCATCGGCGCCCGGCGCGATCTGCATGTACGGCAGTCGCAGCTCGCCGAACACCTCGACCGCGTGGGTCTCGCCGAGGGTCACGCGCTGCGGCCGGGAGACGATGAGCAGCGGGTGCGCCTGCAGGTACCAGAGCACGTCGTGCTGTTCAGGCAGCTCGTCCAGCCTGTAACGCACGCCGTCGAGCTCGAACGCGAGGTCCTCGGCGTCCACGGGCTGGCCGTCGATCGTGAGCCGCAGCGTGCTCACGGACGACAGCCAGAGGCTGCGGTACCAGGGCAGGGTCAGTGCGAGCGCGAGTCCATCGGGGTGGGCGCGCAGGCTGGAGTCGTCGATGAGTCCGTTCGGCATGGTTCGTCCTGTCTGTGATTCCTGCGAGTGGGTGTGCGTCGGATGCCGCGGCTCAGTCGAGCCCGTCGGCGATGCGCCGGATGAGGGAGTGCTGGCGTCGCACCTGCTCAATCGAGCGCCAGGGGCTCCGCTCCCCCTCGTACTCGCTCGAGAGGTAGCCGGTGTAGCCCGCGTCCTTCAGCGCCTGGAGCACCGGCTCCCAGGGGATCTGCTGGTCCTCGAGCCGCTCGTCGATGTCGTGGAACTTCGCCTGGATGAACACGACGTACTTCGCGATGTCGGCGACGTCGGCCGGATCGACGCCGATGCCGTCGAGGAACGCCGGGCGCTGGCCGGGCAGCTCGCCCGGGCGCAGCGGGATGGGCCGGTCCTGGAAGATCCCGGTGTCGAGCAGGAGCCCGAAGTGCTTCGTGCCGGTGCGCTCGATGAGGTCGATGTAGTCGTCGACCACCGGGTGCCTGATCGGCGTCGGCGAGTGGATCTCGGGGCAGATCACGATGTCGAGCTCCTGGGCGAGGTCGAGCGATCGCTCGACGGACTCCGTCCAGATGGGGTCGGGCACCAGGTCGCCCGAGACGACGCCGATCTTCGGGCGCACGAATCGGAACCCGAGCCGCTTCGCGAGCCGCAGGTCTCGCTGCAGCATTCCGGCGCCCTCGGTGGCCGAGAGCGCGCGGGCGTTCGGGCCACTGGAGTGCAGCCGGGTGTCGATCCAGGATCCGTAGTTGGTCGGCTCGAGTGCGTACCGGTCGAGCAGGGCGAACCACCGGTCGATCCACTCGGTCGTGGGCTCGGGATACCCGGCGATGTGGCCCTCGCCGAGGATCTCGACCCCGGTGGCACCGACGTCGGCGACGGCGGCGAGCGCGGTCTCCAGGTCGAGCACGGTGCCATAGTCGGTCATGAAGCTGTAGAGCGAGACGCCGTACTTGAACGGACCGCCGACCGCCTCGGGCGACAGCGTGATGTGGCGCGTCTCGCGGTAGGTGCTCGGCTGGTGCTCCTCGGGGATGTACGACATGCGCAGCCGGAGCTCGATCGACACCTCGTGCACGCCCTCGGGGAGGCCGCCGGCGAAGGGCACCGTGACGATCGCCGCCTCCTCGAGCGGCCAGCGCACGCCGTCGACGTCCCAGAGCTCGGCCAGGCTGTAGATGCGACCGGCGAACGTCCAGCGCGGCACGTCGGGGCCCACGTCGACGAGGTCGTCGACGCGCACCGCGATGCCGTCGATGAGCGACGCCGCCATCCCGCGGTACGACGGCATGCGCACCCGGAGCTGGAACCCGGTCACGCGGCCGCCCTCGTGGACGTTGCGGAATCCGACGGACTGGATCAGGTCTCTCTCGAGAAGCATCGGTGCTTCCTCTCTGCTCTGGTGTGGCTGGGCGGGCGGGTGGTGTCCCGACGGTCAGCGGGCGACGGATGCCTCGGCGTCCGCCGCGGCGCGCAGCTGCTCGGCCGCCTTGCGCGCGCCTCGCACCGCGATCGCGACGCTCATGAGCGTGGGGTTCATGGTCGTGGCCGTGGGGATGAGGGCGTTGCCGCCGACGACGAGGTGCTCGTACCCCCAGACGCGCGACCACGGGTCGGCGACCGACGTGCCGTCGTCGGCGTCGCCCATGCGGAGCGTGCCCTGGTAGTGCAGGCTCGAGCCGTTCGGCATGAGGCGCGGCTCGGCGACGAACGTGCCGAGCGCGTTCCCCGCGCGTCGGAGCCGCTCGGTGGCGGCCTCGATCTCGGCGAGCTCCATCGGGGTGAGCTCGTAGGTGATCGTCATGTTGGGGAAGCCGCGGTAGTCGAGCTCGCCGTCGTCGAACGTCACGGCGTCCTCGAAGCGGGGGCGCTTGCGCATGCCGTAGCCCATGTTCACGTAGCCCCACCGGTTCTGCGCGTGCGGGGCATCCGGCGTCATCGGGAACGGCGTGGTCTCGGCGTACATCACCTGGAGCGAGAACGGGTGGTCGGGCTCAGAGAACGGGATGCGGTTCACGGCCGCGACCGGGTCGGCGGCGTGCTCGGCGCGGCGCGCGAGCTCCTCGTCGAGCTGCGCCTCGGTCGCGAACCGGCCGATCCGGTCGGCATCGAGCGCGACGGTGGAGATGACCACCGGATGCTCCGTGAGGTAGTGCCCGAGCGCCCGAGGGCGGATGCCCGAGGCCCACAGCAGCTGGGGCGAGCGGAATGCGTCGGCGGCCACGACCACGAGGTCGGCGGGCACGAAGGACGTCTCGTGGGTGCGCAGGTCCTCGACGGTGACGCCGGTGACGAGGTCGCCGTCGTGCTCGATCCGCCGCACGAGCGTGAGGTCGCGCAGCTCGAAGCGTTCGGCGAGCGGATGCCCCGGCTCGATGAGCGGGCCGAGCACCACGTCGGCGCCCGCCCAGCGCATGGTGCCGTCGGGCTGCGGGTCGCCCGCGACGGGCAGCGTGCCCGGGCCGTAGCC
>NZ_JBFUCL010000120.1:0-10037 GCF_056405255.1 Agromyces sp. P1_H4
GCATGAGCGCGTCGGGCTGGGCGTGGCTCCAGCGCACGAGCACCTCGCCGTCGCGCAGCACGAGCGGGCCGGATGCCCCGGCGCGGCCGAGCTCGTCGAAGTCGATCGGTCGCGCGTCGAACGCCACCGTCTCGCCCTCGTGGATGCCGCCCTTGACCGCCGCGGCCCGGAGGGCGCGCTGCTCGGCGACCGCCGCGGCGGTGATGCTCTTGCGCGCCGCCCGCTCGGCTCGCACGACCCGGCCGGTGTCCCAGGCGCCGCCCGACTCGTCGAGCAGCAGCACACCGAGCCGCCACACCCGTCCGAGCGGGGTCATGCGTGCGGCGCGCGGGATTCCGAGCACACGTCGTTCGGGCACGAGCTCCGCGAGCACCTCCTGGCGGGCCCCTGCATCCCGCAGTGCGGCGACGGCGTCGGCCACGAGCCGCCTGGCGCGGGCGACGGAGGCCGCGGCCGCGGCATCCGTCATCTCGACCTGCCGATGAGCTCGAGCAGTGCCAGCCCGTACGCCTCGGCCACGTCGGGGTGCTCGAACCGCATGCGCGAGCCGGCGACCTCGACCTCGACCTCGAACGCGTCGTCGAGGCGGGTCAGCGACCGGAACGTCGCCCGCAGCAGCTCGCGCAGCTGGTCCTCACGGGGCAGCCACACCGCATCGGCGAGCGCGACCGAGTCGAGCGCCCACTCGGTCGTTCCGTTGAACGCGAGGATCGTGCCCGTCGGGTACCGCCGCGCCTCGATCGTCATCTCGCTCACCGTGAAGACATCGGCCTCGACCTCGGCCTCGACGTTCTCGGCCAGGTCGAGCTGGAAGCGGTCGCCGGACTCCGGATGCCAGGTGAGGCCCGCTTCCCGGAGCGCGAGCGCCAGCTCCCTGCTGATCATCACCCCATGCTGCCCTGAACCGGACGCGGCGTCACGCCCCCGTATGGCGCGGCGTGGGACCGCTCACACGGCTCGTCGTCCCGGCGCGACGCCGACCCGCACGTACCGGCCCGTCGCGGCCTCCGCGAGTGCCTCGTCGAGTTCGACCAGTGGATGCGTGGCGCCCACGAGCTCGTCGAACGGCACACGCCGCCACGAGCGCTCGAGGAAGTCGACGGCGCGCCGCAGCTGCGACCCCGTGTAGTCGTGCACGGCGGTGACCGTCACGAGGCGTCGAACGAGCGAGTCGGGGTCGAGGCACACCTCGGATCCGGGCGGCACGCTGCCGACGAGCACGGCCGTGCCGCCCGCACCGAGGGAGCCGATCGCGGTGCGCACCGCCGACGGCGCGCCCGACGTCTCGACGGCGGCCAGCACCTCGGGCAGCCCGCGCCGTTCGAAGTCGGCGAGCGCCTGGTCCAGCCGCTCGGGCGAGGCCGACCGGGCCGTCGGGTCGACCGAGACGGCGCCGATCAGGCGCGCGAACGCCCGCCGCGAGGCATCCAGCTCGGAGACGATCACCTCGGCGCCCGCCTCGATCGCGAGCGCGGCCACCGTGAGCCCGACGAGCCCCCCGCCGGTCACGAGCACGAGGCGGCCRTCGAGGTCGAGCCGAGCGGATGCCGCGTCGAACGCCGCGACCGCCGTCGCCGTCGCGCACGACACCGGTGCGAGCACCCGGCTCGGGATGTCCTCGCCCACCCGCACGATGTCGGTGCCGACGCGCAGCTGCACGTGGGTGGCGAAGGAGCCCGAGAGCTCCCAGCCGCGGTGCACGCGTTCGTGCCCGTAGCGGGCGAGCTCGCGGCACCGCTGCGGCAGGCCGCGCGCGCAGCGGTCGCAGGTGCCGCAGGCGACGAGCACCGACCACACCACCCGGTCGCCGAGTTCGAGCGGCACGCCGTCGGCCCGGCGGGCGCCCTCGCCCACGGCGACGACCCGCCCCACCTGCTCGTGCCCGAGCACCAGCGGACGGTGCGCCGGACGCTCGCCGCGCACGGTGCGCACGTCGGACGGGCAGATGGTCGCGAGCTCCACCTCGACGAGCGCCTCACCCGGCGAGAGCCGTACGCCCGGCGCCGCGATCGCGTCGTGCGGGCGACCGGGGTCGTTCCAGACCATGGCGACGGGGGAGGGCTTCACGATGACGTCGAGCTCGCCGACGTGCTGCACGGTGTGCACGCGCGTGCCCTAGCGCCGGCCGAGGCCGAGCAGGTCGACCAGCAGGTCGATGTCGTGCTCGTCGGCGCTGTCGAGCTGCTCGAACAGGTCGACGAGCATGGTGTGCCTGGACATGGCTGGGCCTCCTCAGACGGCCCCGGTTGGGTGAGGCCGCTCCGCCGCGCGGAACTCCGCCCGCGATACCTTGCCCCGACGCTATGCAGCGGCCGCCAACGCCACCCGACGTGCGGGTTGCGCGCAGGTGAACCGCGCCCGTCCGGCGGCTGCGGCGCGGCTCAGGAGCGGCGGCGCGCCGGGCTCATCGCGGCGCCCAGGCCCACGACGATGACCGCGACGAACAGCAGCCCCCACCGGGCCGTGACGAGCGCGAGCAGCGCGATCACCACGCCGACGACCACGACGACGCGGGCCAGCAGCATCCGCACGCGCGGGGTGAACCATCGGGCGCCCGCACGCCGCTCCGCCGTCACGCGCCGACCACGAACGGGCGACCCGTCGCCTGCTCGGCGAACGCCCACACCCGCGCGCCGATCGCCGGGTCGGACGACACCCGGGTCGGCTCCTGCAGCGTCGGCTCGCCCCGCGTCAGGAAGCGGGGACCCCAGAACTGGCCGCCCTCCACGTCGGCGGCGGTCAGTGCGTGCAGCACAACCTCGGCGCCCCGGTGCTTGCCCTGCGCCCACGCGGCCTGCAGCGCGTCGCCGAAGCGTCCGCCGCGGCTCGGCTCGTTGACGCCCGGCACCGTGGGCGTGCGTCCGCTCACCGAGTAGCCCGGATGYGCGACCACGCTCGCCACGGAGCTCCCGACCGCCCGCAGTCGCCGGTCGAGCTCGAAGCCGACCGCCTGCGCCGCGATCTTCGACTGCGCGTACGCCCGCCACCCGTCGTAGCCGCGCTCGAGCTGCAGGTCGTCGACCCGGAACGTCGACAGCCTCGTCGCCAGGGACCCGAGCGACACCACCCGGCCTCCCGGCGCCAGATGCGGCACCAGCCGGCCGAGCAGCGCGAAGTGCCCGAGCACGTTCGTCGCGAGCACGAGCTCGTTGCCGTCGACCGACTCCTCGCGGTGGCGCGGCGGGTGCACGATGCCGGCGTTGGCCACGATCCCGTCGGGGGGCGCCTCGGCCAGCAGCCGGCCGGTCGCATCCGTCACAGATTCAAGCGACGACACGTCCATCACGAGCGTGTCGACGGATGCCGCTGGCCGGGCGCCGCGGATCGCCGCCGCCGCGGCATCCAGCCGCTCGGGGCTGCGCCCGCTCAGCACCACGTGCGCGCCCGCGCCGGCGAGTCGCGCCGCCGTGAAGAACCCGAGGCCGGCGTTCGCGCCGGTGACGAGGTACCGCCGCCCGGACTGCGGCGGGAGCGGGAGCGGGTACCAGGTCACAGGCCGTCGCCGGCGCCACCGTTGCCGGCGAGCTCCTCGTGGTGCTGGATGACCTCGGCGACCACGAAGTTGAACCACTTCTCGGCGAACGCCGGGTCGAGGTGCGCATCCACCGCGAGCGCCCTGAGCCGGGCGATCTGCCGCTTCTCACGTTCGGGATCGCTCGGCGGCAGTCCGTGCTCGGCCTTCAGCCGCCCGACCTGCTGCGTGAACTTGAAGCGCTCCGCGAGCAGGTGGATGAGGGCCGCGTCGATGTTGTCGATGCTCGAGCGGATGCCGAGCAGCTCGCTCATCGCGGCATCCCGTTCGTCGATCAGCCCATCAGTCATGCATCGAGCGTACCCGCGTGACCGGCCCGCGGATCACCCCGTCGCCGCACGCACGAGCACCGGTCGCGTGGACAGCAGGCCGAGCCACACGATGCCGATCCCGACGGCCAGAACGCCCGCGATGACGAGCAGCGACGCGGGCGCGACGATGAGCGTGATGCCCGTCAGCGGCAGCATCACGACGGCCGCGGTGACGGCCGAGCCGATCGCCGTGATGCGCAGCGGCGACATCACCGAACGGCGGCGCGCGGCATCCATCGTGCCGACCGGCATGCCGAGCATGTCGAGGCTGCGGTAGAGCTCGCCGCGGTCGAGGATGCCGGCGGCCTGGTTGACGCCCACCGAGCACGCGACCATGAGGAACGAGCCGATCACCGTGATGAGGATGCCGGTGCGGATGTCGGCCATCAGCACGTCGGAGTCGGCGTCGCCGCCGGTGCCGAGCGCGTCGAGCACCGCGACGCCGGTGCCGGCGAAGACCGCCATGAAGCTCGTCATGGCCACGCCGCCGACCTGGCGCCAGGCGCCCTTCGGCGACTCGAGCACCGTGCGTGCGGCGAGCAGCCGGCCCGGCGTCTTCGCCCGCTTCGCCTGCCCCTTCGCGACGAGCCGGATCGCCCATGGGCCGACCAGGTTCAGCACCGCGAGGGAGGCGCCGAACCCGAACGCGAGCATGGCGAGGATCACCATCACGCTGCCCGCGACCTACAGCACCGACATCACGCCGAACGCGAGCGCGACCACGACCACGGCGACGACCGCGCGCACCCAGTGCATCCGCGGGGCCTCCTGACGGGTGCGCACGCCGAGCGGCGAGATGACCACCTGCCGTAGCCCGAGCACGGCGCTCAGCGCGGCGAGCGCGGCGATCCCGAACGGCACGGCGACGAGCACCCACCACGGCAGCAGCACACCGGATGCCCCGAGCGGCTCGCCGCGGAACTCGATGAGCCCGAGCAGCGGCACGATGGCGAGGTACACGGCCACGCCCGCGACCGCGCCGACGAGCGCCAGCACCGACGACTCGATCACGGCGAGCGCCGAGACGGTCGCCGGAGTCGCCCCGAGCAGCCGCAGGGTGGCGAGCCGGTCATCGCGCCGTCGGGCCGACAGCCGCGCGGCCGCTCCGCCGAGCGAGACGAGCGGCACGACGAGCAGCACGAGGGCGATGAYCGCGAGCGCCTGGTAGAGGATGCCGTCGTCGTCGGTCCAGGTCCAGAAGGTCTGCGCGCCGCCGATCACGGTGAGCAGCAGCGCCGTGACGATCCCGAACGCGGTCACGGGCAGCACGGATGCCGCGGCGCCCGCCGATCCCGGACGTGCGAGGAGCCATGCGACCCGGGCGATCATGCGGGCACCCGCTCGCCCACGATGCGGCCGTCGCGCACGTCGACGATGCGCGAGCAGCGCGCGGCGACCTCGCCGTCGTGCGTGACGACGACGAGCGTGCGACCCTGGCCGGTCGTCGAGTCGAGCAGCGCCCGCATCACCTCGGCCGACGTGGTCGAGTCGAGCGCGCCGGTCGGCTCGTCGGCGAAGATCACGGATGCCCCGGTCACCTGCGCCCTGGCGATGGCGACGCGCTGCGCCTGCCCGCCCGAGAGCTGCCCGATGCGGCGGTCCTCCATGCCCGCGAGGCCCAGGGCGGCGAGCCAGCCGCGCCCGTACTCCTCGGCGCGGGCGCGCGGCATCCCATTGAGCATGAGCGCGAGCGCGACGTTCTCGACGGCGGTGAGCTCGGGGATGAGCAGCCCCTGCTGGAAGACGAACCCGAACGCCTCGCGCCGCAGCCTCGAGCGCTCGCGCTCGCTGAGGGCGGTCACCTCGACGCGCCCGGCGCCCGAGTGGAAGCCGACCGTCCCCGCGTCGGGGCGGGTGATGCCCGCGAGGCAGTGCAGCAGCGTCGTCTTGCCGGAACCCGAGGCGCCCATGATGGCGACGGACTCGCCGGTGCGCACCGAGAGGTCGACGCCGGCGAGGGCATGGGTGGACCCGAAGGTCTTGCTGAGGCCGGCGGCCTCGATCACGAAGGAACTCATGCTCCGAGCCTCGCGCCGCCGGGTCTCCGCTCGCGTCGCACGCGAGGTGGATTGAGGCGGCTCGGCGTCATCCTCGGGGATGACCCCGGCGGGTCAGCGGGGCGTGGCCCGCCGGATCACCAAGTAGCCGCCGATCGCGCACACGAGGGCGGCCCCGAGCACGACGGTGAACACCCCCACGACGCCGATCCCCCCGAACCACTCGAAGATCGCCGGCCAACTCTCGGTGAAGGTCGCGATGGCGACTCCGCCGAGGAGGAGCGCGACCGCGCCCGAAGCGAGGGTCAGCATCCCGCGCATCCGCCACCGCAGGTACACGGTCGTGACGCTCGCCCCGATGAAGAGCACGAACAGCTGGAGTGCGAGCGTCGTGTAGAAGTCGACCAGCCAGCCGTTCTGCCCATACCAGAGCGCGTCGAACATCGAGACGTTCAGCCACCAGCCGTTCGTGGCCTTCTCGACCTGCACGAGGGTGGCGATGGCGATGGCGTTCAGCAGCGAGACGATGCCGAACATCGCGCTCGTCCCGAGCCAGAAGTCGCGTCGCGTCGCGCCGAATCCCAGAGCGAACGACATCGTGAGGCCGATGGCCTGGACGCCGACGACGACGAGGTACCACTGCGGCGACAGCACCGCCCAGCTGTAGCGCATGCCCTCGCCCATCTTCTCGGTGTCCGCGCCCGCGGCACCGGCGATGATGCCGATGACGATCATCACCAGCCATGCGGCGCCGAGGATGATCCACGGGATGCCGAAGAACACCGACGGCGTGAGGGCGTGCAGGCGCACGACGCGCCACACCTCGGTGAATCGCGTCCGCGGCTCCGTGCGGACGGACGGCTGTTCGATCACGGCGGTCATGCTGCGACCTCCTGTTCGGTCGAGTCGGTGCGGAGGTCGGCGCCGGTCATGTGGACGATGAGCTGCTGCAGCGAGACCGGTGCGAGCTCGAGGCCGAGCTCCGCGGCTCGGATGCGGTCGGCCTGGTCGAGCCGGCCGTCGATCGTGACGGACGCCAGTCCGCCGAGGCTCTCGCGACCGATCACCGCGCGATCGGCGACGAACGACTCGACCGCGGCACGGCCGCCCGCCACCGTGGTGGCCGAACCGCGCACCTCGTCGGCGTCGCGGTCGAGCAGGATGCGTCCCTGGTCGATGATCAGCAGGTGCTCGAGGAGGTTGGCCACCTCGTCGATCAGGTGCGTCGAGAGCACGATCGTGCGGGGGTGCGCGAGATAGTCAGCGAGGAGCCGATCGTAGAAGATCTGCCGCGCGACGGCATCGAGGCCCAGGTAGGGCTCGTCGAAGAACGTCAGCGGTGCGCGTGAGGCGAGGCCGACGATGACCCCCACCGCAGAGAGCTGGCCGCGCGAGAGCTTCTTGACGGGGCGATTGAGCGGGAGCCGGAAGTCGTCCACGAGTCGCGCGGCGAACTCGGCATCCCAGTTCTCGAAGAACCACGGTGCCGCCTTCAGCACGTGCGAGGCGTGGAAGGCGTCGGGGTATCGCTGCGACTCCGCGATGAAGCAGAGTCGTCGCAGCACGTCGGCGTGCTCGGCCGGCGTGCGGCCGAACACCTCGAGCTCGCCGTCGTTCGGGAAGATCTGGCCGGTCAGCATCTGCATCACGGTGGTCTTGCCTGCGCCGTTCCGGCCGAGGAGGCCGTAGATGCGGTTCTCCTCGAGCGTGAAGTCGACGGCGTCCACCGCCGTGAACGAGCCGTAGCGCTTGGTGAGTCCGCTCGCGCGGACCACGGTGCGGGTCATGAGTCGATCCTTTCCGCGCGGAGCAGCCCCGCGAGTTCGTCGATGTCGATGCCGAGCTTCTCGGCCTCGATGATGAGCGGCCGGAGGTACTCGGCGGCGAAGTCGGCCCTGCGACGTTCGATGAGCCGTGCCCGCGCGCCCTGGGTCACGAACATGCCGATCCCCCGTCGCTTCTCCACGATTCCGTCGTCGACAAGGCGATTCACCCCTTTCAGTGCCGTGGCCGGGTTGACGCGCAGGAAGGTCGCGAACTCGTTCGTCGACGGGATCTGGCCACCCTCGGGCAGCGATCCCTCGATGATGTCGTTCTCGACCTGTTCAGCGATCTGGATGAAGATCGGGCGTGATTCGTCCAATGCCGGCCTATCTGGTCGTGCGTTCTGGTGTTGTGCGCGAACCTCGTTGGTTCATTACTTGTGTAACTAACCAACCATGCACGGATGCCGCTGTCAAGACCTTCGGGGTACGCGGCGGTTGGCGAGGGCGTTGCCGTCAGGCCGCTGAGGCGGCGGTGGCGCGCCGCGGGAGGCGGAGGCGCCCCTGCGTCAGCAGGATGCCGACCAGCACGAGCACCGCGCCGACCGGCTCGTGCCAGCTGAAGCGCTCGCCGAGCAGCAGCACGCCCAGGGCGACGCCGACGACCGGGGTCACGTACGTGACCGTCGAGGTGCCGGTCGGCCCCCAGGCGCGCAGCACGTTGATGTTCCAGATGTAGGCCAGGCCGGTGCCGAGCACGCCGAGGGCCAGCAGCGAGCCGACGATGGTCCAGTCGAGGTCGACCGGGGTCAGCGCGATGAACGGCGTGAGGGCGAGCATCACGACGGCCGAGACGCCGATCGAGAGGAACGCGAAGGTCGCCGGCGCGATCGGCCGCTGGCTGAGGAACCGGCGCTGGTAGCCGAACGTGAACCCGTAGCAGAGCGTGGCCACGAGGCACGCGAGCTGCCCGGCGAGGCTGCCCGTGAGCGCCTGGTACTGCCACGGCCCGATGATGACGAGCACGCCCACGATGCCGACCCCGACGCCGACCCAGCGGCTCAGGCCGAGCCGCTCGACGCGGAAGACCAGGGTGGCCATGAGCGCGGTCATGATCGGCGTCGTCGCGTTGTAGATCGACGCGAGGCTCGACGACACGTACTGCTCGGCCCACGCGAAGCACAGGTAGGGGATGACGCAGGTCGTGAGCGACACGACGAGGAAGTGCAGCCACACCACCCGCTCGCGCGGCAGCACTGGGCCCGGCGTGCCGTCGGCCCGTGGCACCCGCGGTCGGGTGACGAGCACGATCGTGCCGAGCGCGAGGGCGCCGAGCAGCGTGCGCGTCCACGCGACCYGCCCGAACGACACCCCGTCGAGCGCGACCTTCATGAAGAGGAAGCTCGCCCCCCACACGACCCCCATCGCGAGGAACTGCACCCACGTCGACAGCCGTCCCGATGGCCTGGGACCGGATGCCGCGACGGCGGACTTCGCGCTGGTGCTCGTGCTCACCGGTCGAGCGTACGCCCGGCCGCCGACGGCGGTCGCGCCTCCGGAAGGTGCTTGTCCGGAATCCGCCGGAGGTCGGCAGGATGCTTCCGCCGCCCGACCCGTGCCCGACCTGATGACCGCCCGGGCAGCGCGGGAGTAGCCTGCTTCCGTATCGGTTCCGGGCCAGTCTCCCCGGAACCGCCCGGGAGCCGCTGGTGAGCGCGATCATCGAGCTGGAGATCGGACCCGGCGAGGAGCCGGGCACGTGGGCCGTTCGCGTGCTCCGATCGGCCGGGGCGGACGCGGCATCCGCGTCGTTCCGGCTGGACGTCGACACCCTCATCACCCGGTTGCCGTTCATGGACTCCACGGTGCTCGCCTCTGCGGTTCCCGCGCGGCGGGTGCTGACCGCGGGCGAGACCGAGATCCAGCGCGTGGGCACGGAGCTGTTCTCCGCCGTCTTCACCGGCGAGGTCGAGGAGGCGTATCGCACGAGCCGTGCCGTCGCCAAGGAGCACGGGGAGAGCCTCCAGGTGCGGCTGCGGCTCGTCGCGCCGACGCTCGCCGCCCTCCCGTGGGAGTCGCTGTTCGACCCCCAGGCCGGCGTGTACGTCTGCCGCAAGGAGCCGCTGATCCGTCAGATCCCGACGACGGACGCGATGGAACCGTTGAACCTCGACCCGCCGCTGCGGGTGCTCGCGATGGTCGCCGCGCCCAGCGACCTGCCGGCGATCGACGCCGCGGGTGAGCGGATGCGCCTCGAGACGGCGCTCGGGCCCCATATCGCCCGCGGCCGGATCCTCGTCGAGTGGCTCGACGACGTCACGTGGACCAACGTGCACGAGAAGCTGCTCTCGGCGCCGTGGCACGTGCTCCACTTCGTCGGGCACGGTTCGTACGACCCCTCCTCCGAGGAGGGCGTGCTCGCGTTCGTCGGCCC
>NZ_JBFUCL010000121.1:0-9969 GCF_056405255.1 Agromyces sp. P1_H4
GGCGATCTGCGACGTGCCGAGCGTGTCGGGCGACGAGACCCGCCTCGCCGACCTCGTGGTCGAGGCCCTGGCCGGTGCCGCGCACCTCGAGCTCATCCGCGACGGTGACACCGTGGTGGCGCGCACGAACCTCGGCCGGGAGCGGCGGGTCGTCATCGCCGGGCATCTCGACACGGTGCCGATCAACGAGAACCTGCCGACCCGCTTCGAGACCATCGACGGCCAGCAGTACCTCTGGGGCCGCGGCACGGTCGACATGAAGGCGGGGGTCGCCGTGCAGTTGAAGCTCGCGCTCGAGCTCGTGGACCCCGTCGTCGACCTCACGTGGATGTGGTACGACCACGAGGAGGTCTCGGCCGAGCTCAACGGCCTGGGCCGACTCGCGCGCCACCGCCCCGAGCTCTTCGCCGGTGACTTCGCGATCCTCGGCGAGCCGTCGAACGCGCGGGTCGAGGGCGGATGCAACGGCAACCTCCGTGTCGAGCTGCGGGCGTACGGCCGGCGGGCCCACTCGGCGCGCAGCTGGGTGGGGGAGAACGCGATCCACAAGCTCGCCCCGGCGCTCGAGCGCCTCGCGGCGTACGAGGCCGCGACCGTCGAGGTCGACGGCCTCGAGTACCGCGAGGGCCTCAACGCGGTGGGCGTGACCGGCGGAGTGGCGGGCAACGTGATCCCCGACGAGGCGATGCTGCACGTGAACTACCGGTTCGCGCCGAGCCGTTCGGTCGCCGAGGCGATCGAGCTCGTGCGGGGGCTCTTCCCCGAGTACGAGCTCACCGTCGTCGACGAGGCCGAGGGCGCGCGCCCCGGACTCGACGACCCCCTCGCACAGCACTTCGTTCGCGCGGTCGGCGGCGAGGCGCGGCCGAAGTACGGGTGGACGGATGTCGCGCGCTTCAGCGCCCTCGGCATCCCTGCGGTGAACTTCGGGCCCGGCGATCCGCTCAAGGCGCACGCCGACGACGAGCGCGTCGCGACCGACCAGATCCTCTCCTGCGAGCGCGCCCTGCGCGCATGGCTGACCGGTGGAGCCTGAGGCGCAGGGCACGGCGGCGCCCGCGCCGGGGAGGCGCGAGCGCGAGCCCGATCCGTTCCGGGTGACGCGCGCCTCGCCGAGGGTCCGGTGGCGGTTGCTGCCCTGGTGGGCGAAGGTCGTGCTCGTCTACGCCGCCGCCCGGGCCGTGACGACGGTGTTCGTGCTCCTCCTCGCGAACGAGCAGGGCCCCAACGCCTGGACGGGCGCACGGCCCGGGTACTTCGAGTACGCCAACCTCTGGGATGCGCGCTGGTACCAGATCGTCGCGCTCGGCGGATACCCGCGCGAGCTGCCGTACCCCGACGGCGTCCACGTCGGCGAGAACGCCTGGGCGTTCCTGCCCCTGTTTCCGGGGCTCACCGGGGTGCTCACGTGGCTCTCGATCCCGTGGAACGTCGCCTCGGTGGTCATCGCCGTCGCCGCCGGGCTCGGCGCGGCGCTCGTGTTCCACCGGCTCATGTCGCGGTTCCTCGAGCCCGACCGGGCGCTCTTCGCCGTGGTGCTCTTCTGCGTCGCGCCGGTCTCGCCGATCATGCAGTTCGGATACGCGGAGTCCCTCGGATTCCTCTGGCTCGCGCTGGCGCTCCTGCTGCTCGTCGAGCGGCGCTACGCCTGGTTGTTCCCGGTCGTGCTGGCCTGGTCGTTCACCCGGCCGGGCGCGCTCGCCTTCGCGCTCGCGCTCGTGCTGCACTGGGCGTGGCGCTGGATCCGGCGCGGCAGCGACCCGTTCCCCGTGCGCGACCGGGTGCTCGCGGCATCCGCTGCGGTCTTCGCCGGCCTGTCGGGGCTCGCATGGATCGGCGTCGCGTGGTGGGCGACCGGCGACCTGCACGCCTACACCGACACCGAGCTCGCATGGCGCTCGGCGTACATCGGCTACCGCGAGCTCGTGCCGTTCACGGCGTGGTTCCAGTCGGGGGACTGGTGGCTGGGCCAGCCGCTCGGCACGATCGCGGTGGTCGCGCTCATCGTGGGGTTCGGCCTGTTCCTCGCGTCGCCCGCGGTCGGGCGCCTCGGCGCCGACATCCGGTTCTGGTCCATCGCGTACGCCGTCTACCTGCTCGCGGTGTTCTTCCCGCAGTCGAGCACGTTCCGCATCCTCGCGCCGCTCTTCCCACTGCTCGGCGCACTGGCGCTTCCGAGGGCCCGCTGGTACCGGTGGAGCCTCGTGGTGCTCTTCCTCGTCCTGCAGGTGGGGTGGCTCCTCATTTGCTGGGGAGTGGACGGGCGCGACTGGACGCCGCCGTGATCGGAGCTGGTCGGCCTGATGAGCGCGCGAATCGGCGTCGGCGGATGCCGCTGCGCCGAGGCATCGGGGCAGCAAGCGTTCTCCACAGTCTCCCTGCGATTTCCCAGCACCGCTCGGGATGGCCGATAATAGGAAGGTCAGCCACGAAAGGGGTAGCTCAATGGCGGCCATGAAGCCACGCACCGGAGACGGGCCTATGGAGGCTGTGAAGGAGGGTCGACTCATCATCGTTCGAGTTCCACTCGAGGGTGGCGGTCGTCTCGTCGTCTCGGTGAACGACGCTGAGGCCAAGGAGCTCTACGACGTCCTCGGCGGCGTCGTGAACCCCGCCTGAGTCAGGCGCCCAGCTTCACGATCTGCAACAGGCCGTCTCCCGCAGGGGAGACGGCCGTTGCTACGGCGGAGGAGGCCGCGAGCTCGGCGATGAGCTCGCGGAAGGCGGTGGCCGCGTCGTCGCGACGAGCGGGATCGGCCACCCGCCCCTTCCAGAGCGCCCGCGCGACCAGCACGCTGCCGCCGGGCTTGGCCAGGCGCAGCCCGTGCTCGACGTACTCGATCACCGACGGGGCGTCCGCGTCGACGAAGACGACGTCGTAGGAGCTCTCGTTCATACGCGGCAGCACCTCGCTCGCGCGGCCGGCGATGAGGCGCACGCGCGCAGGCGCGATGCCGGCGTCCGCGAAGTGCTCGCGCGCCTGCTGCTGGTACTCGTTCTCGGTGTCGATCGAGGTGAGCATCGCGCCGCGCACCGTCTGCAGCATCCAGAGGCCCGACACGCCCACGCCGGTGCCGACCTCGATGATCGACTCGGCGCGTGCCGCAGCGGCGATCACCGCGAGCTGCGCACCCATCGCGGGTGAGACCGGCTCGATCCCGAGTTCGAGGGACTGCTGGCGTGCCCTGGCGACGGCATCGGTCTCGACGACCGAGTCGTCGACGTACTTCCAGTTCAGGTCTCGATCGGACACGTGCGGCTCCCGGTGAAAGGTCTCGACCCCCAAGCCTAGGGGCCGCGGGCGTACGGCGTTCGCACGCCTCGCCGCCGACTATCCTGTAGTGATGTTCGGTCTGACGTTCGAGAAGCTCCTCATCATCGGGGTGATCGCCGTCTTCCTGCTCGGGCCCGAACGCCTCCCGCACTACGCCGCGCAGCTCGGTCGCCTCGTGCGGTCGCTCCGCGACATGGCCGACGGCGCGAAGAACCGCGTGCGCGACGAGATGGGCCCCGACTTCGACGACGTCGACTGGAAGAAGCTCGACCCGCGCCAGTACGACCCGCGCCGCATCATCCGCGAGGCGCTGACCGACGTCGACCCGTTCGCCGAACCCGCGAAGCCGGTCGTCGCACGCTCCGCCGCAGCGGTCAACGAGAACTCCGCGTACCTGCAGCGAAAGCGCAAGCGCGAGGCACTCGGGGCGGACGAAGCGGCGCCCTACGACTCCGAGGCGACGTAGGTCGTTCCGCTTCCGGGGTCAGCGCCGACGCGCGGCGCGGAGGACCCGCGCGAGCAGCAGGAACGGGGCTGCGAGCACGTCGAAGTCGCGACCGGTGCGCGGCAGCGTGAGCAGGCCCGTCGCCGCCGAGATCGTGACGGGCTCGACGAACCGCAGCAGCCCCTCCGGTCCGTTCCGACGCCCCAGCCCTGAGGCCTTGATGCCGCCCATGGGCGCGTCGACCGAACCGAACGTGCCGCGGTAGCCCTCGTTGATGTTCACGCTGCCGGCCTCGAGCGCGTCGGCGACCCGCTGGCCCCGTCGGCGTGAGCCGGTGAGCACCGAGGCGTTCAGGCCGTACTCGCTCCCGTTCGCCGCGAGGATCGCCTCCTCCTCGGAGTCGACGAGGTAGAGCGACGCGACGGCGCCGAAGGTCTCCTCCGCGTACACGCGCATCTCGGGCGTCACGCCGGTGAGCACGGTCGGCTCGAAGAACCACGGCCCGATGTCGGGCCGCGGGCTCCCGCCGACGAGCACCGTCGCGCCCTTGGCGAGCGCGTCGTCGAGGTGGCCCCGGATGCGTTCGAGCTGCGCGGCGCTGGCCAGCGAGCCGTAGTCGGAAGAGAAGTCGAGCGAGGAGCCGAGGCTGGCGGAGCGCAGCCGTTCGACGAGTGCTGCGGTGAAGGGACCCGCGACCCGACGGTGCACGTAGATGCGCTCGATCGACACGCAGAGCTGGCCCATCGCGGAGAAGCACGCGTACGCGGCATCCGCTGCGGCCTGCTCGGGGTCGACGTCGTCGAGCACGATCATGGGGTTCTTGCCGCCGAGCTCGAGCGACGCGCCGACGAGGCGACGGCCCGCCTTCTCGGCGATGCGGCGCCCCGTGGCCGTGGAACCGGTGAAGCAGATGTAGTCGACCTGGTCGGTGAGCGCCTCGCCCACCTCGGCGGCCGGACCCGTGACCACGGCCCAGAGCGACTCGGGCACGCCGGCGTCGATGAACGCGCGCCGCAGCGCGAGGATGGTGAGGGCCCCCTGGTCGTCGGCCTTCTGCACGACGGCGCAGCCGGCCGCGAGTGCGGGAATCACGTCCATCGCGGCGAGGCTGAGCGCGTAGTTCCACGGCGTGATGACGCCCACGACGCCCTTGGCCCGGTAGCGCACCCGCGTCGTGGAGGCGAGCGGCACGCCGGCCCGGCGCGTGCGGCCGCGGAGCACCCGGTGCGCGGTGAGCGCGTTGTACCGGGTCACGGATGCCGCCTGGTACAGCTCCTCGAGGGCCTGGCCGCGCGTCTTGCCGCTCTCGAGYTGGGCGAGGTCGAGCAGCAGGTCGCCGCGCTCGAGCAGCAGGTCGTGAGCGCGCAGCAGGACGCGCCGGCGCTCGGCGAAGCCGGCCCGGGCCCACGCGAGCTGCGCGAGCCGGGCGCGGGCGACCGCGTCGCGCACGTCGTCGGCGCTCGAGCGGGGCAGCTCGTGGAGGGTCTCGCCGGTGGATGGCGTGGGGACGCCGATGGTCTCGGAACCCGAGGCGACGACGTCGTCGGTCAGGCTCGCGTACAGCTTCGGGTCAGCCGTGGTGGCGCGCATGAGCCACAGTCTAGGTCAATTGACCCACTTCGCCGCCGGATGGGTACACTGCCTCCATGACCGCACCGGAGCGATCCCTGTCCCGCGGCGTCGTGACCCGCTATGCGATCGGCTCGATCGGCACCGGAGGCTTCGCGACGTTGCCCGGCCTCGTGCTCGTGTTCTACCTCACCGACACCCTCGGCGTCACCGCCCTGGTGGCCGGACTCGTCGTCACCGCCGCCAAGGTGTGGGACGTCCTCATCGACCCGTGGATCGGCGAGCGCAGCGACCGGGCGCTGGCCGCGACCGGCACCCGGCGGGTGTGGATGGTCGTCGGCGCCTGCGCACTGCCCGTCGGGTTCGTGCTGACGTTCGCGGTTCCGGCCGGGCTCGCGCCCGCGGCATCCGGCGTCTGGGTCTTCCTCGCGTTCCTCGCCACCGCCACGGCGTTCAGCCTGTTCCAGGTGCCCTACATCGCGCTGCCCGCCGAGCTCACGCAGGACTACGACGGGCGCACGCGCCTGCTCACGTGGCGGGTCGTCGTGCTGACGATCGCGATCCTGCTGTTCGGCGCCGGCGGTCCGGAGGTGCGTTCGGCGTTCGCCGACGAGTACGTGGGCTACCTCGTGATGGCGATCGTCGCCGGGCTCGCCATCGGCATCGGCATGCTCGTGGCCACGACGACGGCCCCCCGCGGCCGTCCGGCACCGGATGCCGCGCCGCGCCGGTCGCTTCGGGCCGGGTACGCAGAGGGGCTCGCCGCGCTTCGACGCAGCGCCGGGTTCCGCACGCTGCTGTCGGCGTTCGTGCTGCAGGGGCTCGCCACGGGCCTCATGCTGGCGGGCGCGCAGTTCGTCGCGACGTGGGTGCTGCACGACCCGCGCGCGGTGACGTTCCTGTTCGTGGCGCTCATCGCGCCCGCGGTCGTGTTCGCGCCGGTGTGGGAGCGCGTCGCCCGCCGCGTCGGCAAGGAGCGCGGGTTCGCGTACGCCAGCGTGGTGTTCGCGGTCGCCGCGCTCGCGCTCGTCGGCATGCTGTGGGCACCGGGAGCCTGGGTGTACCTTCCGGTCGCGGTCGCCGGCGCCGCGTACGCGGGCATGCAGTCGCTGCCGATGGCGATGCTGCCCGACGTGATCTCGCACGACGCCCGCGAGCACGGCGAGGGTCGTGCCGGCAGCTTCGGCGGAGTGTGGACCGCGGGGGAGACGGCGGGCATGGCACTCGGTGCCACGCTGCTCACCCTCATGCTCGCGCTGACGGGCTACGTCGAGTCCGTCGGGTCCGCGGTCGTCGAGCAGCCGCCGGCGGCCGTCGCCGGCATCGTGCTGAGCTTCAGCGTGCTCCCCGCCGCCCTCGTGGGGCTGAGCCTCGTCGCCCTGCGTCGCTATCCGCTCCGCAGGGTGGACGTCCAAGCGGATGCCGCGGCCCAGGCGGTCGCGCGATGACCGCGTTCCGCCGGGATCCGGCCGACATCCTCGCCGAGCTCGAGACGCTCCGCGCCGGCGACGCGCCCACCCACGGTGGTCGCGTGCTGTCGTACGTCTACGACTCCGGCATGCCCGAGCTCGACGAGCTCGCCGCCGCCGCCGCGCGGCTCGTGCAGCCCGTGAACGGGCTCGACCCGACGACGTTCACGTCGGTCGCCGCCATGGAGTCGGGCCTCGTCGGCTTCGCGCGTCGCGTCTTCCACGGCGAGGACGAGGCCGGTGGCGTGGTCGTCGGGTCGGTGACCTCGGGCGGCACCGAGAGCTGCCTGCTCGCGGTGAAGTCGGCCCGAGACGTGTGGCGCTCGGCGCGCGCGGGGTCGCCGCGCACGCCGCGGCTCGTCGCCCCGGTCACGGTGCACGCCGCGTTCCACAAGGCGGCCGAGTACTTCGGGCTCGCCCTCGACCTCGTCCCCGTCGACCCGGCCACGGGCACGCTCACGCCGGCCGCGATCGAGGAGCGGCTCGGCGATGACGTCGCCCTCGTGGTGATGAGCGCCCCGTCGTACCCCTTCGCGAGCCTCGATCCCGTGTCCGACGTCGCAGCGGTCTGCGCTGCGCGCGGCATCGCCCTGCACGTCGACGCCTGCATCGGCGGCTTCGCGCTCGCGTTCTGGCCCGATGACCTGCCGGCGTGGGACCTCGCCGTCCCCGGTGTCACCAGCCTCTCGGCCGACCTGCACAAGTACGGCTACGCGCCGAAGGGCGTGTCGGTGCTGCTCACGCGCGGCCGCGACCGGCAGCGCCACCAGTACTTCGCGACCACGGGCTGGCCGGGATACCCCGTCGTCAATCCGACCATGACGGGGTCCAAGCCGGCTGGCCCGCTGGCCGCGGCGTGGTCGATCGCCGAAGCGCTCGGCGAAGCCGGATTCGCCGACCTCACCGCCCGTGCCGCGCGTGCGACCGAGGCGTTGCGCACGGTGGTCGAGGGCATCGAGGGGCTCCGCGTGGTCGGCGACCCCACGGGCCCCCTGTTCGCCGTGGCGACCGACGACGCCGTGGCGCCCGAGCGCAGGGTCGACCCGCACCACTGGGCCGACGCGACGCGAGGCTCGGGCTGGTTCCTGCAGCTGCAGCCCGGCATGGTGCAAGCCGATGGCACCCGACTGCCGCACACCACCCACCTCACGGTGACCCCCGTGACCGAGGGCGCGGTGCCCGAGCTCGCCGCGGCGCTCGTCGCCGCCGCGGACGTCGTGCGGGGCGAGCCGCCCGTCGACGGCGGTGCGCTGCTCGCCGGGCTGGCGGCGCAGCTGCCCGGCGGCCTCGATGCCCTCGCCGCGGCATCCGACGGGCTCGACTCCGATGCGGCGGCCTCACTGCTCGGCGCGTTCGGACTGCTCGGCGGCGATGGCGCCGGCGGTGCGCTGCCCGACCGCCTGGCACCGGTGCTCGCGCTCGTCGAGGCGCTGCCGGGTCCGCTCACCGAGCGACTGCTCGTCGAGCTGCTCGCGCGGGTCGTGGAGCCCCGCGGTTGACGCGGCGACGCGCGGATCAGGCGAGGCCGCAGCGCTCGCCGTAGTAGGCGTACAGCTCGGCCTTGAGGCCGTCGCTCGAGGGCACGTCGAGTCGGCCCGCCCGTCCGTCGCCGGCGGTGATCTCGAACGRCAGGATGGTGCCGCGCTTGTCGTCGGCGATGGCGTGCGCGTCGCACCGAGCCGGGCGCACGGGCAGGCTGAGGGTCGTGGGGGCGTCGCCGGCGGCCACGTCGATGCCGAGCGTCCAGTCGATGCCGTCCTCGGCGTTCAGCAGGGTCGTCCCGTAGATCCGCTCGATGCGCATGGTGGCGTCTCCGGATGCCACGGGCTCGACGACGACGTCGATGAACGCCCGGCGATCGGGGCCGGCGCCCGTCGAGCGGAGGTGCTCGGGCATCACGATCGTCGCGACGTCGGCGACGGATTCCGCGAGGCAGTCCGCGGCGTTCACGCGTGCGACGGTGTCGAACGGGTCGTCGGCGGTCAACGTTCCCGGGACGGAGTCGGAGTCCGCCGACGCGTCGTCCTCAGCAGTCGTGCGCCAGTCGAGCGTCACCTCCACCGGGCCGGGCTCGGCGTCGCAGCGGCTGGCGGGCAGGTCGAGGCGGATGTCGATCGCGCTCCCGGCGCCGACCTCGAACGGCTTGGTGCGGATCAGGCCGTCGTCGAGGGTCGGCGTCTTCACGACGAACCCGTCGACGGTCACCTCGTGGCCGGCGTCGTTCTCGAACCGCACCACGAGCCGGTGGCCGACGACGTCGAGCCGCCCCTGCTTGATCGACACCGAGAGTCCGTCGGGCGGCGTCGGGGTCGGTCGCAACGACGCCGGCGCGCATGACGCGAGCGCGAGCGGAAGCGAGACGGCGACGGCGACGAGCGCGGTCGACCGAGGGAGGCGGCGGCGCGGCATCCGACCCACGTCGGGCTCACCGCACCGAGACGTCGAGGCGACGGCCCCCGAGGGAGCGGGGCAGCGCGGCGAGCTGTGCGGCGACCTGCTCGATCGCCCGGGCGGCGGGGTCGTCGGGTGCCGACAGGACGACGGGGGTACCGGCATCGCCGCCCTGCCGCAATGCGATGCTGAGCGGCACGCTCGCGAGCAGCGGGACGGGGGCATCCTGTCCCTCGGACAGGCGATCGGCGACGAGCACGCCGCCGCCCGAGCCGAAGAGCTCCACCACGCGATCGGGTCCGGCGAAGCCGGACATGTTCTCGACCACGCCGACGAGTCGCTGGCCCGTCTGGCGGGCCACCACGCCCGACCGCTCGGCGACGTCGGCAGCGGCGGGCTGCGGCGTCGTGACGACCACGACCTCGGCGTTCGGCAACAGCTGCCCGAGCGAGATGGCGACGTCACCGGTCCCCGGTGGCAGGTCGACGAGGAGTACGTCGAGGTCGCCGAAGTAGACATCGGTGAGGAACTGGTTGAGCGTGCGGTGCAGCATCGGGCCGCGCCAGGCCACGGCGACCGACGACGCCCGGCCGCCGGGCTCCGTCGGCTCGACGAACATGCCGATCGAGATGACCTTCACGCCGTGCGCGACGGGCGGCAGGATCATCTCGTCGACCCGGGTCGGACGGGCGGCGTTGCCGTGCTCGTCGACGAGGCCCAGCAGGCCCGGGATGGAGAAGCCGTGCACGTCGGCGTCGACCAGCCCCACCGACAGCCCACGAGCCGCGAGGGCCACGGCGAGGTTCGCGGTGATCGTGGAC
>NZ_JBFUCL010000122.1:0-9965 GCF_056405255.1 Agromyces sp. P1_H4
GCCCTGCAGCGCGAAGCGCGCACGGTCGAACGCGAACGGGCGCGCCGGCGGCACCACGAGGCCGTCGACGACCCGGTTCTCCACGGTGTCGGATGCCACAGGGGCCGCCTTCTCGGCTTCGGGTGCGGCGCCGGCAGCCGCCGGCGGCGGGAACCCCGACCGCCCGAGCCCGAGGTCGACCCGGTCGGGCCAGAGCGCCGCGACCGTGCCGAGCGCCTCGGCCACCTGCAGCGGCTCGTAGTTGCCGAGGATCGTGGCGGCCGTGCCGACGCGGATGTGCCCGGTCGCCCCCGCGATGATGCCGAGCAGCGTGTGCGGCGCCGATCCGGCGACCCCCGGATTCAGGTGGTGCTCGGCGAGCCAGTAGCGCGCGTACCCGAACGCCTCCGCTCGCTGGGCGAGGTCGATCGAGTTGCGCAGCGCCTCGCCGGCGGTCGAACCCGCCGCGATGGGCACGAGGTCGAGCACCGCGAGCGGCACGCGCCTCGCGCGCGACCCTCGGCCCGCGGCATCCGTGGTCTCAGCCGACACGACGCACCTCCTCGGCGAGCTCGGTCGGCTCCGGGAGTCCGAGCGTGCGGCGCAGGGTGGCGCCCTCCTCGTATTCGGTGCGGTACACGCCGCGGTCCTGCAGCTCGGGGATGACCCGCTCGACGAACTCGTCGAGGCCGTGCGGCGACGTGGTTCCGACGATGACGAACCCGTCGGTGGCCCGCTCCTGCACGTAGCGGTCGAGCTCCGCGGCGACGGTGGCGGGCGCGCCGACGAACGACTGGCGTCCGGCGACCGCGATGACGAGCTCTCGGATGCTGAGCCCCTCCGCCTCCGAGCGCGCCCGCCAGCCCTGGGCGATCTGCACGGCGTTGGGGTACCGCGGTGCCCAGCCCTTGGTGATCGAGGCCTCGGGGTCGGGGTCGAACTCGGGCAGCGGGCCGTCGGGGTCGCGATCCGAGAGGTCGACGCCCCAGACCTGCTCGAGCACGGTGATGGCGGTCTTCGGACCGACCTGCGCGAGCGCGTCCTCGCGGGCGCGCTCGGCCGCCTCGGCCTCGGTGTCGCCGAGCGCGAAGGTGACGGCCGGCAGGATCTTCAGCGAGTCCTCGGTGCGGCCGCGGCCCGCGAGCCGGCCCTTCACGTCGCGGTAGAACTGCTGCGCCTCCTCGAACGCGCTGTGCCGCGAGAAGATGACCTCGGCGTGCTCGGCGGCGAAGTCGCGGCCGTCGGCCGAGTCGCCCGCCTGCACGATCACCGGATAGCCCTGCGGGCTGCGCGGCACGTTGAACCGGCCGGCCACGTCGAACTGCGGACCGCGGTGCGCGAACGCCTCGATCCCGTCGTCGGCGAGGAACCGTCCGCCCGCCCGGTCGGCCACGATCGCGTCGGGCGACCAGCTGTCCCACAGCTCCTTCGCGAGGCTGACGAACTCGGATGCCCGGGTGTAGCGGTCGGCGTGGTCGAGGAAGCCGCCGCGGCGGAAGTTCGCGCCGTGGAACGCGTCCGAGCTTGTCACGACGTTCCAGCCGGCGCGTCCGTTCGAGAGGTGGTCGAGCGTCGCGAGCTGGCGTGCGAGCTCGTAGGGCTCGTTGAACGTCGCGCTCAGCGTGCCCACGAGCCCGATGTGCCGCGTGACGGCGGCCAGCGCCGTGAGCACCGCGAGGGTGTTCGGTCGTCCGACGACATCCAGGTCGTGGATGAGCCCCTTGTGCTCGCGCAGCCGCAGCCCCTCGGCGAGGAACAGGTAGTCGAACCGGCCGCGCTCGGCGGTGCGGGCGAAGTGCTCGAAGGCGCTGAAGTCGATCTGGCTGCGCTGCAGCGGGTCGCTCCACACGGTGGTGTTGTTGACGCCGGGGAAATGGGCGGCCAGGTGCACCTGGCGGGGTGTCGTGCTCATGCTGCGGTCTCCTCCACGGCGTAGCGGTTGGCGGGGCGCTCGAAGCCGAGGCGCTCGCGCAGGGTCGTGCCGGCGGCATCCGCTCGGTCGAAGGCCGGGAGCACCCACTCGGCGAGTTGGTCGAGGTCTCGGGTGAGGCGGGCGGGGCGCAGACGCACGCCGTCGTAGCCGAGCGCGGTCCACGCGTCGATCTGCTCCACCAGTGCTTCGGGCGTGCCCGCGAAGATGAGGGCGTCGGATGTCGCGGGCGCGCCGTGCCAGGCGTCGAGCCGTTCGAGTGCGGCGGCGGCACCCGCGGCGGTCGCTTCGAGGAGCACGACGGCGTCGGCGAGCACCGAGAGCGGCCTGCCATCCCGGCCGACGCGGGACTCGGCGTCGCGCACCTCGGCGAGGATCGAGGCCGCCTGCAGGTCGTCGTGCGGCGTCACGAACACGAGGTCCGCGCTCGTCGCCGCGAGCTCGTAGGGGATCGTCTGGTGCGCGAGCGCGGTGACGAGGGGCTGGCCCTGCGGGGAGCRCGGGGTGATCGAGGGACCCTTCACCGAGAAGCGCTCGCCCTCGAAGTCGGCGTAGTGCAGCTTGTCGTGGTCGACGAAGCGCGCCGTGGCGGCATCGCGGATGATCGCGTCGTCCTCCCAGCTGTCCCAGAGGCGGCGCACGACCTCGACGACGTCGCGGGCCTCGTCGAAGAGGTCGCGCACGACCTCGGAGTCGCCGCGGCGCACGGCGTCGTAGTCGAGCGGGGCGATCTCGCGCCGGCCGAAGTGGCGGGCCTCGTGCGCCGCCCCAGACACCTGCACGCGCCAGCCGGCCCGGCCGCGGCTCGCGAAGTCGAGCGTCTGCAGGCCGGTCGCGACGTGGAACGGCTCGGTATGGGTCGTGGTCACCGTGGGCACGAGCCCGATCCGGCTCGTGGACGGCGCGATGAGGGAGGCGATGAGCAGCGCATCGAGCCGGCCGCGCACCTGGTCGACACGGTCGTCGACGCCCCAGAACGACGAGGACTGCACGCCGAGGGCGTCCTCGATGGTGAGGAAGTCGACGCCGGCGCGTTCGGCCGTGCGTGCGAGTTCGATCCAGTAACCGGGGCTGAACAGCTCGGCCGGCCGGGCCGAGGGGTCGCGCCACGCGGCCGGGTGCCAGCCGGCGCCGTCGAGGGCGAGGGCGATGKTGGTTCGTCGTGTCATAGCGGCCACTCTCGGCTGGGCCGGGCGGCCGTGCAACAGCCTTCGTCACAGGACGCCGCCGATCGCAACATCCCTTCATCCGRCGCCTTCCGGCGACCGATTCGGCGCGTCATCCGCCGTCGCAATCGCCACATCGCTTCACGCTGCGTCACGCGGCGTGACGACGTTTGCGGCACGCTCCGAGCCGGCGAAACAGTGGTGCCGACCGCACCGAACCACCACGTGAAGAGGGAGACCCCGTGACGCCGACCACCGAGATCACCGAACCCGCATCCGTGGGCGCATCCGCACCGACCACTCGGCGACCCCTGGCGACCCTCGCCTTCCTCACGCCCGGCAACTACGACGACGCGTACCCCGAGCTGGGCCTCGAGGAGACGTTGCGCCTGTTCGAGGCGAGCGAGGGACTCGGGTTCGACGGCGCTTGGGTGCGGCAGCGGCACCTCGAGCACGGGGTCTCGTCGGCGGCGGTGTTCCTCGCCGCCGCCTCCCAGCGCACGTCCCGCATCCAGCTCGGCACCGGGGTGATCCCGATCGGGTACGAGAGCCCGTTCCGCCTCGCCGAGGACCTCTCCACGGCGGATGTGCTCTCGGGCGGACGACTGCAGGTGGGACTCAGCGCGGGCCGGCCGCCTCACGTGGAGCTCATCGGCGCGCGCGTCTTCGACGGCGACTGGACCGGGCAGGACTTCTCGCACGGCCGCATCGAACGGCTCCTCGAGAACCTCGACGGCGGGTTCCTCGGCGACGAGACGACGGTCATCCACTCGCCCGGCAACATCCAGCGTCCACGGCTCCAGCCGCACAGCCCCGGCCTCCGCGACCGCATCTGGTACGGCGCGGGGTCCCGCCACTCCGCCGAGTGGGCCGCGAGCCGGGGCCTCGGCCTGCTCACGGGCAACATCGTCTCGGGCGAGACGACCGATGACTTCGCGACCGCCCAGCTGGCGGTGCTCGACCGCTACCGGGAGTCGTACCGGGGCCGGGGCGCGCCGCGCGTCGCGCTCGGGCGGGTGATCGTCCCCACCGACGGCGCCGACCGACGCACGCGCTCGCGGTACGAGGAGTATCGCGCGAGCCGCATCGAGCGCACCCTGCAGCCGCACGGCGAGCGGCGCACCCTGTTCGCCCGCGACCTCGTGGGCAGCGCCGAGGAGATCCTCGAGCAGCTCGCCGCAGACCCGGTGGTGGCGCGGATCACCGACCTGCGGCTCGAGCTGCCGTACGAGTTCTCGGGTGACGACTACCTCCAGATCCTCGAGGACGTCGCGACGCGCATCGCACCCGAACTCGGATGGGTGCCGGAGAGATCACGGGCGCAGGACGCGCCGGACGTGTCGGATGGAGGAGCCCAACGATGGTGAGGTATCTCGGCATCCGGCTCCTGCAGGCGGTGGGGGTGCTCTGGGCCGCGTACACCGTGGCGTTCCTCGTGCTCTACGCCCTGCCCGGCGACCCGGTGTCGCTGCTGGCCGGAGCCGACGCGAACGACATCAGTCCCGAGCAGCTCGACGCGCTGCGCGCGCAGTACGGCCTCGACCGGCCCCTCCTCGTGCAGTACCTCGACCAGCTCGCCGCCGCGTTGCACGGCGACCTCGGGCGCTCGCTCGTGAGCGGCCGGCCCGTCACCGAGGTCATCGGCGAGGCCATCCCGCCCACGGCGGCGATCGCGTCGGCGGCGCTCGTGCTCGCTGTCGTGTTCGGGGCCGGCCTCGCGATCCTCGCGAACTACACCCGCCGCGGGTGGCTCGCGAACGTGCTGCTCGGACTGCCCCCGCTCGGCGTCGCGATCCCGGCGTTCTGGTTCGGGCTGATGCTCATCCAGTGGTTCTCCTTCAGCCTGCCGATCTTCCCGGCGGTGGGAGACCGGGGACCGGCGTCGATCGTGCTCCCCGCGATCGCGCTCGCGCTGCCGACAGGGGCGATGATCGCCCAGTTGCTGTCGAAGAGCCTCGCGACCACGCTGTCGGAGCCGTACGTCGACACCGCATGGGCGAAGGGCGCCGATCGCGCCCGCGTGCACCTCGGGCATGCGCTGAAGAACGCCGCGCTGCCCGCCCTCACGATCACCGGGCTGATTGTCGGCCAGCTGCTGTCGGGAACGGTCGTCACCGAGACGGTCTTCTCACGGCCGGGACTCGGCCGGGTCACCGCGGGCGCCGTGCAGCAGCAGGACGTGCCCGTCGTGCAGGGCATCGTGCTGTTCGCCGCGGCGACGTTCGTCATCGCCAACCTGCTCGTCGACCTCGTGTACCCGCTCCTCGACCCCCGCATCCTCGGGGCCGGCGGCCGTTCCCGGTCGCGCACGCCACGACCCGCGTTCACGCCCGCCGCCAGGGAGGAGACCTCATGACCGAGACGGTCACGCTCACGTCGGGGGAGCGCCAGCAGTCCGACGACCTCTTCGCGGCCACCGCGTCGGCGAGGTTCGGCGACGCGGTGCGTTCGCGGTCGACGGATGCCGCGTCCCGCACGATCGGGGTCGCCGGACGGCTCGTCGCGCGGCCGACCCTCCTGGTCGCCGTCGTCTGGCTCGCGCTCGTCGTGCTCGCAGCGGTGGCCCCGCAGGTGCTCGCCCCGGGCGATCCGCTCGCGGGCGTGCCCGCCGATCGGCTGCAGCCGCCGTCGGCCGCGCACTGGTTCGGCACCGACCAGCTCGGCCGCGACCTGTTCACCCGCGTCGTGCACGGCACCGCCCTATCGCTCCAGGCCGCGGGCATCGCGGTCACGGTCGGGCTCGTCCTCGGCACGCTGCTCGGCCTGCTCGCCGGGTTCGTCGGCCGCTGGGTCGACGCGGGCGTCATGCGGTTCGCCGACGTGCTGCTCGCGATCCCCTCGCTGCTGCTGTCGCTCGCGATCATCACCGCGCTGGGCTTCGGCACGGTGAACGTGGCGATCGCGGTCGGCATCGCGAGCGTGGCATCCGTCTCCCGGATCATGCGATCCGAGGTGCTGCGGGTGCGCACCTCGGTGTACGTCGACGCCGCGCACGCGTCGGGCGACCGGTGGAGCCGGGTGTTGTTCCGGCACGTGCTGCCCAACTCGGCCGGCCCGGTGCTGGTGCTCGCGACGCTCGAGTTCGCCACCGCGATCCTCGCCGTGTCCGCCCTCAGCTTCCTCGGCTACGGCGCCCAGCCGCCTACGCCCGAGTGGGGATCGCTCGTCGCCGGAGGCCGCGACTTCCTCCGGAGCGCATGGTGGCTGACCACCATGCCGGGCCTCGTCATCGCCGCCACGGTGCTGGCCGCGAACCGGCTGTCCCACGCCCTCGACCTCGAACGGAGACGAGCACGATGAGCCTCGCAACCGATGTGCCGCCCACCGCCCGCACCGACATCGCGGCCGACGCGCCGCGGCCGGCCGACCTCCTCGTCGTCGACCGCCTCGCCGTGACCTACCGGGTGAACGGCGCGGTCATCGACGGCGTGCGTGAGGCGTCCCTCACCATCGGGCAGGGGGAGACGGTCGCGATCGTGGGGGAGTCCGGATCGGGCAAGTCCACCACCGCGCACGCGATCCTGCGCCTCCTGCCGCCGTCGGCGGCCATCGCGGGCGGCTCCGTGCGGTTCCGAGGCCGCGACCTCGCACAAGCGGGGGAGGCGGAGCTCCGTGGCATCCGGGGTCGGGCGATCGGATTCGTCCCGCAGGACCCGACGGTCAGCCTCAACCCGGTGCAGCGCATCGGCGACCAGGTCGGCGAGGTGCTGCGCATCCACGGGCTCGCCGACCGGCGCACCGCCCGGAACCGGGCCGTCGAGGCGCTCGCGGAGGCGGGCCTGCCCGACCCCGAGGTGCACGCCGAGCAGTACCCGCACGAGCTGTCGGGAGGCATGCGCCAGCGGGTGCTCATCGCGATCGCGATCATCGCCCGGCCGGCGCTCATCATCGCCGACGAGCCGACGAGCGCGCTCGACGTCACCGTGCAGCGTCAGATCCTCGACCGCATCGACGTGCTCAAGCGCGAGCTCGGCACGAGCGTGCTGCTCATCACGCACGACCTTGGAGTGGCCGCCGACCGCGCCGACCGCATCGTCGTGATGTCGCAGGGCGAGGTGGTCGAGACCGGCACCCCTGCCGAGGTGCTCGGCGCCCCGCGGCATCCGTACACGAAGCAGCTCATCGCGGCGGCGCCGAGCCTCGACGATCCGCGCTCCGTGTCGAGGGCGAGGGGGACGGCACCGGATGCCGCGACGGCGCCCGAGCCGCCAGTGCTCCTCGCGGCGATCGACCTGGTGAAGGAGTTCCCCGTCCCGCGCGCGGCCGGCGGCGGTACCCACCGGGCGGTCGACGGCGTGAGCTTCGCGATCCCGCGCGGTCGCACGCTGGCCGTCGTCGGGGAATCGGGGTCGGGCAAGTCGACGACCGCACGGCTCGTGCTGCGACTGGCCGACCCGACCTCGGGTCGCATCGAGTTCGCGGGCGACGACCTCACGCGGCTGGAGGGCCGGGCGCTGCGGCAGTTCCGCCGGCGCGCGCAGCTCGTGCACCAGAATCCGTACGCCTCGCTGAACCCCAGGCTGACGATCGGCGCGATCGTCGCCGATCCGCTCGAGGCGTTCCGGCTCGGCACCCGCGCGTCGCGGGCGCGGCGGGTGGCCGAGCTCATCGACGTCGTCGCCCTGCCGAGCAGCGTGCTGCGGCGCAAGCCGGCCGAGCTGTCGGGCGGGCAGCGGCAGCGCGTCGCCATCGCCCGCGCCCTCGCGATCTCGCCCGAACTCCTCGTGCTCGACGAGCCCGTCTCGGCGCTCGACGTCTCGATCCAGGACCAGATCCTCACGCTGCTCGTCGACATCCAACGCGAACTGGGGTTGAGCTACCTGTTCATCTCGCACGACCTCGCCGTGGTGCGCCGCATCGCGCACGAGGTCGTGGTCATGCGCGAGGGCCGGGTCGTCGAGAGCGGCGGCATCGACGCGGTGTTCCGGGCCCCTCGCGACCCGTACACGCGGGCTCTGCTCGACGCCATCCCGGGCTCCGATGCGGCGCGCACGCGGCATCCGGCCCACTGATCCACCCGATTCCATCCCGTCCACGCATTCCGAACCGACCGAACACCAGGAGCAGCACATGTCCATCCATCCCCGAACCGCCCTCGCCGCCGCCGTCGCGGCCACGACCCTCGCCCTCACGGGCTGCGCCACCGCCGCGAGCACCTCCGACGCGGCATCCGACACCGCCGTCACCGAGGGCGGCGACCTCGTCTTCGCCATCGGCAACGACCCGATCTCGCTGAACCCCTCGGGCACCGGCTCGGGCAACGACACCCTCTACGTCACGCGCCAGCTCGTCGACTCACTGCTCTACCAGGACCCCGAGAGCGGGGCGCTCGAGCCCTGGCTGGCCACCGAGTGGTCGAGCAACGACGACGCGACGGTGTTCACGTTCGAGCTGCGCGACGACGTGTCGTTCTCCGACGGTTCGCCGCTCACGGCCGCCGACGTCAAGGGCACCTTCGACGACATCGTCGCGGCGGGCGCCGAAAGCCAGGCGATCAGCTCCTTCATCGGGTACGCAGAGACGGTGGCCGTCGACGACGACACCGTCGAGGTGCACTTCGCCGCGCCGAACGCCGCGTTCCCGAGCTCGGCCGCATCGGTCGCGCTTGGCATCGTGGCGGACTCGACCCGTGCGACCCCGTTCGCCGAGCGCGCCGACGGCTCGGCCGTGGTGGGCAGCGGACCCTTCACGCTCGACGAGTACACGAAGGACGTGCAGACGGTGCTCGGGCGGCGCGACGACTACGCCTGGGGGCCGGCGCCCCTCGGCAACGACGGTGCGGCGCACCTCGACACCGTGACCTTCCAGGTCGTGCCCGAGGCGGGCGTGCGCACGGGCAGCCTGGCTTCCGCGCAGGTCGACGTCATCGGGGGCGTGCAGCCGATCGACGTGCAGACCCTCGAGGACGGCGGGTTCCCGCTCGTGCACCGCGGCAACCCCGGCGCCACGTTCGGCGTCTACTTCAACGAGGCGCGTCCCATCGTCGCCGACCGCACCGTGCGCGAGGCCATCGCGAACGCGATCGACGCCGAGGAGGTGCGCGACACCGCGCTCAACGACCTCTTCGCGGTGGCCACGAGCTCGCTCGCCGCGACGACGCCGGGGTTCGCCGACCAGTCGGGCAGCTTCGCCTTCGACCCCGACCACGCCGAGGAGCTGCTCGACGAGGCCGGCTGGGCGCCCGGATCCGACGGGATCCGCGAGCGCGACGGCGAGCGACTCTCGCTCGACCTCGCGTGGATCACGAACTTCGGCCCGAACCAGACGTCGCTCGAGCTCATCCAGCAGCAGTTGAAGGCGGTCGGCATCGAGGTGAACCTCGTGGGCGGCACGGTGCCGGAGTTCCTGAAGCTGCAGGAGTCGGGGGACTTCGACCTGTCCTGGCAGAACCTGTCGCGCGCCGACGGCGACGTGCTGCGCACCACGTACTCGACGGCGGCGACCAACCGGCTCCACCTCGACGACCCCGAGCTCGAGTCGCTGCTGCAGGAGCAGGCGGCGGTGGCGGATGCCGCGGGGCGCGATGCCGTGCTCGCCGACGCGCAGGAGCGCATCGCGACGGAGTTCCACCAGGTCCCGGTGCACGAGCTGACGTCGATCCTCGGCACCCAGCCGGCGGTGCACGGCGTGACGCTGGGCGCGGATTCGCGCCTCGACTCGCTCGTCGCGGCGTGGAAGTCCGCGGAGTAGGGGAACACTGAACGACATGGCTTCGAACGACGTTCCCCCGGCCGGCTCGCTGCTCGAGGAGGAGGCGCTGCGGTTCATCCGCGACCTCATCCGCATCGAGAGCGTGAACACCGGCGACCCCGACACGGTCGGCGACGGCGAGACCCGGGCCGCGCGCTCCGTGCAGGCGGCCCTCGAGGAGGCCGGCTACGCGACGACGT
>NZ_JBFUCL010000123.1:0-9907 GCF_056405255.1 Agromyces sp. P1_H4
TCTCGCCGCCCAGGGGCGGCTGGCGCCCCCTCGGCGAGACGGATGCCGCGACCCTCGAGGCCGCGGCACGCGCGGGCATCGACGAGGTCGCCACCGCGATCCCCGAGGGCACCGGCGAGCAGCTGGTGCAGCGCGTGCGCTCGGAGGTCTGGGGTCGCGGCGTGCCGGGACTCGAGTACGTGCCCGCGGGCGCCGCGTTCGGCGCCTTCAGCCTCGGATTCCTCGGCGACGAYCCGGTGCGGCTCTTCGAGACGGGCCCGTGGACGCGCCTCACGTCGCGGCGCGGGCACGTGCTCGTGCGGCGCAAGCCCTGGACGCTCAAGGCGTAGGCGCGCCGCTGCCGCTCAGCTCCGGGCGATCGCCCGCCCGGCCGCACGACCCGTGAAGAGGCATCCGCCGAGGAAGGTGCCCTCGAGCGCGCGATACCCGTGCACGCCGCCGCCGCCGAACCCCGCGGCCTCGCCGACCGCGTAGAGCCCCGGCACGACCGTGCCGTCGGACGCGAGAGCCCGCGAATCGAGGTCGGTCTGGATGCCGCCGAGGCTCTTGCGCGTGAGCACGTGCAGCTTCACGGCGATGAGCGGGCCCGCCTTCGGGTCGAGGATCCGGTGCGGCGTCGCCACCCGGATGAGCTTGTCGCCCCGGTACTTGCGGGCCCCTCGCACCGCGGTGAGCTGCAGGTCCTTCGAGAACTCGTTCTCGAGCTCGCGGTCGCGCGCCACGATCTCGCGCTCGATGTTGTCGGTGTCGATCGGCACGTCGGGGGAGAGCGCGCGCATGCCGTCGAAGAGCTCGGGCAGGGTGTCGGCGACCACGAAGTCCACGCCGTGCTGCTTGAACGCCTCCACGGGGCCCGGTGCGCCCGAGCCGAGCCGGTCGGCGAGCAGCTTCAGGTCCTTGCCGGTGAGGTCGGGGTTCTGCTCGCTGCCCGACAGTGCGAACTCCTTCTCGATGATCTTCTGCGTCAGCACGAACCACGAGTGGGCGTGGCCGGTGGCCACGATGTGCTCCAGCGTGCCGAGGGTGTCGAAGCCGGGGAAGAGCGGCACGGGCAGGCGGCGGCCCTCGGCGTCGAACCACAGCGACGAGGGACCGGGCAGGATGCGGATGCCGTGCTTGGGCCACACCGGATCCCAGTTCGTGATGCCCTCGGTGTAGTGCCACATGCGATCGCCGTTGACGAGCCGCGCGCCCGCACGCTCGGCGATGGGCAGCATCCGGCCGTCGACATGCGCGGGAACCCCCGAGAGCAGGCTCTCGGGCGCGACGCCCATGCGCTCGGGCCAGAACTCCCGCACCAGGTCGTGATTGCCGCCGATGCCACCGGATGCCACGACGACGGCCGGCGCCCGCAGGTCGAAGTCGCCCACCACGTCGCGGTTGCTCGGCTCGCCGCGCCCGGCGGCGTCGGGGGCGAGCACGGCCCCGCGGACGCCGACCACGACGCCCCACTCGACGACGACCTCGTCGACGCGGTGCCGGTGCCGGAACTCGACGAGACCGGCCGCAGCGCCGGCCTGCACGCGGGCGATGAACGGGGCCAGCACGCCGGGCCCGGTTCCCCAGGTGATGTGGAAGCGGGGAACCGAGTTGCCGTGGCCGATGGCGTTGTAGCCGCCGCGCTCCGCCCAGCCGACGATCGGGAAGAACCGCACGCCCTTCTCGTGCAGCCACGCCCGCTTCTCGCCGGCCGCGAACTCGACGTAGGCGTCAGCCCAGCGCCGGCCCCACTCGTCCTCGTCGCGATCGAACCCGGCGGTGCCCGACCAGTCCTGCTTCGCCAGCTCGAGGGAGTCCTTCACGCCCATCCGACGCTGCTCGGGCGAATCGACGAGGAAGAGTCCGCCGAACGACCAGTGCGCCTGCCCGCCGAGGCTCGCCTCGGGTTCCTGCTCGACGATCACCACGCGCTTGCCCGCGTCGACCAGCTCGGCCGCGGCGACGAGGCCCGAGAGGCCCGCACCGACGATGATCGCGTCGGGCTCGCGCACCGAGGACCGGGACGCGGGGGATGCGGGGGATGAGGGCGCGGGGGTGGCGGCCACGTGGACTCCTTCGTCTGGGTGGTGCGGGGTGGGTGGGTGGGTGGGTGGGTGTTCAGTCCTCGAAGGTATTGACCATCGCGAACGCGGCTCGCTGCAGGTAGTCCCACAGCGTCTCCTCGGCGAGCGGCGGCAGGTCGAGCGAGTCGACCGCCGCGCGCATGTGCGCGAGCCAGCGGTCGCGCGCGTCGGGGTTCACCTTGAAGGGCAGGTGGCGCATGCGCAGGCGTGGGTGCCCGCGCTGCTCGCTGTAGGTGCCGGGACCGCCCCAGTACTGCTCGAGGAACATGGTGAGCCGTTCGGCGGCCGGCCCGAGGTCCTCTTCGGGGTACATCGGCCGGAGCACCGGATCGTCGGCGACGCCGCGGTAGAACTCGGCGACGAGGCGCTCGAACGTGGCACGGCCGCCGACGGTCTCGTAGAACGAGGGCCCGAGCGCTGCCCCGTGCTCACTGCCGCGCAGGGGCACGCCCGCCGGCTGCACGGGCCCGGATGCGGCGGGGTTCGCCTGGTCGGTCACTCGGCGCCTCCCGTGGTCGGCGGCTTCGGGGCGCGGGGGGCGCGGGGAACCTTCGGCTTCGTGGCGATGGCCGTGCGCGAGGCATCCGTCGTCACCACGCTGCTGGGCCCGGTCTTCGGGGGCTTCGCGCCCTTGACCCGGGTCGCGCCGTCGAAGCCGCTGAGCACGACGCTCGAGAGGCTCGGGAGCGTCACGCCCATGGCGTCCATCGCGTGCTTCAGGCGGGTGCGGAGCTCGCGGGCCACGTCGTCCTTCGACGACGTGCGCACCTTCATGACGATGCGGATGATCATCGCTTCATCGGAGATCGACTCGAGGCCCCAGATCTCGGGCTTCTCGAGGACGCGCGAACGCCACTTGCCCGACTGCGCGAGCTCGGTGGCGGTGCGCAGCATCTCGCTCTCGACGGCTTCCACGTCGGCATCGTACGGCACGGCGAGGTCGAGGATGACCCGCGCCCAGCCCTGCGACATGTTGCCCACCCGGAGGATCTCGCCGTTGCGCACGAACCACAGCGTGCCGTTCACGTCGCGCACCGTCGTCACGCGGATGCGCACCTCCTCGACGATGCCGGTGGCCGGCCCGAGGTCGACCACGTCGCCCACGCCGAGCTGGTCCTCCACGACCATGAAGATGCCGTTCAGTGCGTCCTTCACGATGTTCTGCGCGCCGAAGCCGAGGCCGGCGCCGATCGCCGCGGAGAGCAGCGCGAAGGAGCCGAGGATGGCGGGGTCGATGGTGCTCACGATCATCAGCGTGACGACGATGAAGAGCGTCACGTTCACGATGTTCGTCAGCACCGTGCCGAGCGTGCGCRTGCGCTGCACGACGCGCACGGCGGCGAGCGGCGACGCCTGCAGGGCCTGCGTGTCGGTGACGTCCTGCTTCTTCTTGACGCCCGACACCACGCGGTTCACGGTGCGGTCGATGACGAAGTGCAAGATCCAGCGGATGAGGAACGCGATCGCGATGATGAAGAGGATCGCGATGAGCTTGCCGACGATGACGTCCCAGTTGTCGGCCCAGAACTGTGCCACGCCCGCCCAGAAGTTGCCGCTGAGCGGGGTCTCGTCGGCAGGGTCGGTGGGGGTCTCTGCGGCTCGGAACATGGTGAGAGAGTCTACTGAGCCGCGCCCGAGAGCACGCTGGCATCGCACGCGCGAGYCGCCAACGCCCGCTCGAGTTCATCGAGCTGCTCGGACACGAGACGGTGCAACGGCGCCGGCGCGGGATTCGCGGCCAGCCAGTCTCGAGCCATGCCGGCGAGCTCCTCGTCGACGAGCGGCGACGGGAAGAGCCGCGACACGATGAGCGAGGCCATGGTGAAGCTCCGCTCCGACCAGGTGCGCTGCAGCATCTCGAAGTACGCGGTGGCCGTCGTCGCCAGCAGCTCGGGTGCCGTCGTGCGACGCCAGCCCTCGGCGATGGCGCGCGCGAGATCGTTCGACAGGCTCGCATCGGTCGCGACGCGACGCCACGCGGCATTCTTCACCGCCTGGTCGGGGCGGGCCGCGCGGGCCGTCTCCGCGAGCTGGCGGCCCTTCGCGGTCTCGTCGAGCGCGAGCGCCGCGTCGATCTCATCGTCGGATGCCCCGCCGAGCGCGGCGCGCGCGATCACGAGCTCCCACCGCAGGTCGAGGTCGACCTCGAGGCCGGGCAGCTTGATCGAGCCGTCGAGGAGGCTGCCGAGCACGTCGGCGTGCGCCTGCGTCGCCGCCAGTCGGGTGAACGCCTTCACGAACTGCAGCTGGGTGTCGCTGCCCGCCTCCGCGAGCTCCGCGAGCGCCCACACCGCGTCGCCCGTCTCGGCCGCGATCCGCTCGCGGTGCTCGTCGGCCAGGTAGCGGCCGACGGCGAGCTCGAGCCGGGAGAGGGCGAGGCCCCGCGCGGCGGACTGCGTCTCGTGGCCGACGCTGCCGAGCACGAGCCGCACGAACTCGCTTGCGGGCAGCTCGGCGTCGCGCACCGCATCCCACGCCGAGCCGAGCACGACCGCCCGCGCGACGGGGTCGGCGAGTTCGGCCAGGCCCGCGATCGCGGCGGCGAACGACGCCTCGTCGAGCCGCACCTTGGCATAGGTGAGGTCGTCGTCGTTCACGAGCAGCAGATCGGGGCGCTGGACGCCGACGAGGTCGGGAACGTCGGTGACGGCGCCGTCGACGTCGAGCTCGAGGCGGTGCGTGCGCACGAGGGCGCCGTGCTCGTCGGCGGAATAGCAGCCGATCGCGACACGATGCGGGCGGAGGGTCGGATGTGCCGCCGCCGCGGTCTGCTCGATGCGCGCCGCGGTGATCGTGCCCGCGGCATCCGTCTCGACGATCGCTCGCAGGGTGTTCACTCCGGCGGTCTCGAGCCAGAGCTCGGACCACCGGGTGAGGTCCCGCCCGCTCGCCCGCTCGAGCTCGTCGAGGAGGTCGCGCAGGGTGGCGTTGCCACCGCCGTGAGCCGTCAGGTAGGCGCCGACGCCCCGCTGGAACGCCTCGAGGCCGACCCACGCGACGAGCTGCTTCAAGACCGAGGCGCCCTTGTCGTAGGTGATGGCGTCGAAGTTGACCTCGACGTCGCCGAGGTCGCGGATCTCGGCGACGATCGGATGCGTCGAGGGAAGCTGGTCCTGCTCGGCCGCGTGGGTCTTCTCGTCGCTCGCGAACGTCGCCCAGACGCCCGTGAACTCCGTGACCTGCGACGTGGCGAGCGTCGACGCCCACGTGGCGAACGACTCGTTCAGCCAGAGGTCGTTCCACCAGCGCATGGTCACCGAGTTGCCGAACCACATGTGGCTGAGCTCGTGCAGCACCACGATGGCCCGCTGCTCGCGCCGGGCGTCCGAGACGCGCGACCGGAACAGGTAGCCCTCGTTGAACGTGACGGCGCCGACGTTCTCCATGGCGCCCCAGTTGTACTCGGGCACGAAGACCTGGTCGTACTTGCCGAAGGGATAGGGGACGCCGAAGGCCTGCTCGTAGAACGCGAGTCCCGCCTGCACCGTCTCGAACATGACGTCGGGCTCGGCGTACTGCGCGAGCGAGGCGCGGGTGAAGAGGCCGAGCGGCACGTCGCGGCCGTCGATGCTGCGAGCCGCGCCGCGCCAGGCCGCATACGGGCCGGCGATGATGGCGACGATGTAGCTCGAGATGACCGGGCCCGTCTCGAACGCCCACGTCGCGGTCGTGCCGTCGGTGCCAGCCGGCACCGGGCCGGGCGTGGGCGCGTTGCTCAGCACCTGCCACGCGGCGGGCGCCGTGATGGTGAACCGCACCGACGCCTTGAGGTCGGGCTGGTCGAAGACGGCGTACACCCGGTTCGCCTCGGCCACCGCGAACTCGGTGTAGAGGTACGCGGCGTCGTCGACGGGGTCGACGAACCGGTGCAGGCCCTCGCCGGTGTTCGAATAGCCGCGCGTCGACCGCACCACGAGCTCGTTCTGCGCCTCGAGGTCGACGAGGCGGATGCGGTTGCCGTCGATGACCGCTGCCGGATCCAGCGGGCGGCCATTCAGCACGAGTTCGTGCACCTCGAGGGTCGTCGACTCGATGAAGGTGGAGGCGCCGGGCGTCGCGTCGAACCGCACCACCGTGGTGGACCCGAACGTGCCGCCGTCGCCCGTGAGGTCGAGGTCGACCTCGTATCGGGGCGCGTGCACGATGCCGACGCGCTCCTCTGCCTCGAGTCGGGTGAGGTGTGCAGCTGGCATCGATGGGCCCTCCGTGTCGGTGTGCCCAGCCAGCCTACCGACGCTCGGGCGACGTTCCGGGCCCGCCGAGGAGCCCGTGCTCGTAGGCGAGGATGACGAGGTGCACGCGGTCGCGGGCGCCGAGCTTCTGCAGGATGCGGCCGACGTGGGTCTTGACGGTCGATTCGGAGAGGAAGAACCTCGACGCGAGCTCGGCGTTGTTGAGGCCCTCGGCGATCGCCACGAGGATCTCGCGTTCTCGGGGCGACAGCCGGTCGAACAGCTCGGCGCGCGCATCGGCGGCTCCCGCGGGCGGGAGGTCGGCGGCGAACAGCTCGATCATCCGGCGGGTGACGCGGGGCGCGAGCGCCGCCTCGCCCGCGTGCACGGTGCGGATCGCGGTCGTGAGCTCCTGCGGCCGGGCGTCCTTCAGGAGGAAGCCGCTGGCGCCGGCCCGGATCGCCGCGAAGGCGTACTCGTCGAGGTCGAAGGTCGTGAGCACGATGACCCGCGGCGCGGCCGGTCCGCCGGTCACCTCGGCGGTGGCGGCGATGCCGTCGACCCCGGGCATGCGCACGTCCATGAGCATCACGTCGACGGGCGTGGATCGCGCCAGCTCGACGGCCGCGGCGCCGTCGCAGGCTTCGCCCACCACGACGAGGTCGGGTTCCGCCTCGAGCACCATCCGGAAGCCGGTGCGCACGAGCGCCTGGTCGTCGACGATGGCCACGCGGATGTCCCGCCGGTCATCGTTCACGTCGGGTCCTCCGCCCGTGCCTCCGCGTCGACGGCGGCATTGGGGGCACGTCGGTCATCCGCCGCCTCCAGCGTCGCGCGCAGCGTCGCGCGCAGCGTCGCGTGCATGCGCCAACCGCCGGTCGACCGTGGGCCCGCATCGAGCGTGCCGCCGTAGAGCCCGACCCGCTCGCGAAGGCCAGGCAAGCCCCGACCGGAGCCGACGATCCCGGGCACGCCGTGGGCGTGGCCGTCGTCCTCCACGACGACCTCGACCGCGTCGTCGCCGTGGAGGATGCGGACGTCGACCTGCTGCGCCCCGTCGGCGTGCCGCAACGCGTTCGTGAGGCCCTCCTGCACGAGCCGGTAGACCGCGAGCTCCAGCGTCGGCTCCGTGATCGGCGCTCCGGTGGTGGTGAGGCGCACGGGCAGGCCGGCGTCGCGGAAGCCCTCGACGAGCGCCGGGATCGCATCGACGCCGGGCTGCGGCGCCCGATCGGCGGAGCCGGCGGCATCCGTCGGCCCCGCGAGCACGCCCAGCATGCGCCGCATCTCGGCGAGCGCGTCGCGGCCGGCCTCCGCGACGTGACGCATCGTCGTCGCGGCGCGCTCGGGGTCCTTGGGGGCGGTCGCCGCCGATCCCTCCGCGAGCGTGATCATGACGGTGAGCCCGTGCGACACGATGTCGTGCATCTCCCGGGCGATGCGGGCGCGCTCCGCCGCGGCGGCGAGCTGCGACTGCTGGTCGCGCTCCCTGGCCAGGTCGTGCGCGCGGGCGATCAGCGCGTCCAGGTAGCGCCGCCGATTGCCGACGCTGACGCCGATGAGGGTCGCCACGAGCATGAGCACCGCGAAGGAGAGCGCGGCGCTCAACGCGTCGCCGTCGAGCGGCACTGCCCCGGCAGCCCGTCTGATCGCCGCGGAGAGGTACGCGGCGCCCGCGCCGACCGCGGCCGACGTGCCGAACCCGATCCACGCCGACCGCGAGGTGCCGTACACGGCGAGCCCGTAGAGCGCGAGCAGGATGGCGAACACGTCGACCGACGGGGCCCAGATCGAGGCGAGGCACGCCAGCCAGGCGAGGGCGAGCACCAGTCGGGGATGCGTGCGCCGAGCGATCAGCAGCCCGAGCCCCGCCGCGAGCGCGGCGGCCACGACCGCGATCGCCAGGCCCGGCGCAAGCTGCTGCTGCGCCGCCGAGACGATCGTGATGACGATGGTGGGAACGCCGTAGATCCCGGCGATGAGCGCGTCGGCGAATCGCGGATGCCGCGCCCAGTAGCGGCGCGCGACCCCGGGCGCTCGCGGCAGGCGCAGCTCGCCCCCGGCCACCGGGTCCTGGTGGTCGGGGGCGGGCCGTGACGCGGTCATGGACAGGACTCTACGCGTCGCGTTTCGTGAGCGTCGTGGCGGCCCCGATGCCCGCGGCGGCCACCCATCCGAGCACGATGGCGAGGTTCAGCCAGACGCCGAAGCCGTCGGCGGTCGCCTCGGCCGTCGTGGAGGTGAATGTGTTCATCCCGGCGATCGAGACCAGGTAGGGCACGAGGTCCTGTGCCCACTCGGCGGGGATCATCTGCAGCACCGTCGGGAGGAGCAGCAGGATGCCGAGGACCGCTGCGATGCCGCCCGCGCTGCTGCGCAGGATCGTGCCGACGCCAAGCGCGAACAGGGACACGAGCGACAGGTAGAGCGCGCCGCCGAGGAGCGGCAGGAACACGGCGGGGTCGAGGAGGTTCGCCGAGACGTCGATGCCCGCGAAGACCACCGACGACACCGCGAACGCGCTGAACGTCGCGATGGCGCCGACCACGAAGGTCGCCGCGCCCAGGATCACGGCCTTGGCGGCGAGCGCCGGCAGCCGCCGCGGCACCGCGGTGAGCGTCGACCGGATCATGCCGGTCGAGTACTCGCCGCTGATCACGAGCACGCCGAGCACGGCGGCGACGAGCTGGCCGAAGTACACGCCGAACACGGAGGCGTCGACGACGAAGCCCGCCTGCTGGTCGGCCGGGGCGGACGCGGCATCCGCACCGCCGTTCATGCCGTTGACCATGCTGAGCGACATGAGCAGGGCCATGCCGAGCGAGATGGCGACGACGAGCCCGTACGACCAGATCGTCGAGCGGAGGCTGCGGAGCTTGATCCACTCGGAGCGCAGCACGCCTCCGAACGTCAGGCTCGTCGAGGGTTCGGCCGGCTGCGAGCCGACTCGGGGCGATGGGGTGGTCATGGTGGTCATCGGACGGCCTCCGTGCGGTATTCGACGGCGTCGGCGGTCAGGGCCATGTAGGCCTCCTCGAGCGACGCGCTCTTGGGGGTGAGTTCATGGATGGCGAGGGCGTGCGCTGCGGCGAGGTCTCCGATGCCGGATGCCTCGACGCCGGTCACCTCGAGGAGGCCGGCCTCCGACCGCACGACCGTGACGCCCGGGCCGGCGAGCAGGTCGGCCAGGCGCGACGCGTGCGGCGAGCGCACCTGCACGCGGGGACTCGTGCCGTTCGCGATGACGTCGGCGACGGGGGCATCCGTGATGATGCGGCCCTTCCCGACGACGATGAGGTGATCGGCGGTCATCGCCATCTCGCTCATCAGGTGCGAGGAGAGGAAGACGGTGCGGCCCTCGCCCGCCAGATGGCGCACGAGGCGCCGCACCCACAGGACGCCCTCGGGGTCGAGCCCGTTCACGGGTTCGTCGAGGAGCAGCGTCGCCGGGTCGCCGAGCAGCGCCGCGGCGATGCCGAGCCGCTGGCCCATGCCGAGCGAGAAGCCGCCCACGCGCTTGCGCGCGACCGACTCGAGCCCGGTCAGCTCGATGACCTCGCGGACACGCCGGCGACCGATGCCGTGCGTGGCGGCCATGGCGAGCAGGTGGTTCTCGGCGGTACGGCCCGTGTGCACGGCCTTCGCGTCGAGGAGGGCGCCGACCTCGTGGAG
>NZ_JBFUCL010000124.1:0-9781 GCF_056405255.1 Agromyces sp. P1_H4
GTGCTGCACGACGACGTGTCGGGCACCGTCGCGAGCGAGGTCTGGTCGCTCGGCGCGACCGTCTACTCGCTCATCGCCGGTCGGAGCCCGTTCGAGGTGCCGGGCGGCGACAACGGCACCGCCGCCCTCATGGGGCGCATCGAGAAGGCCAAGCCCGCGCCGACGGGTCGCGTCGACGTGCCGCGCAGCCTCGAACGCGTGCTCGCACGGGCGATGTCGAAGCGGCCGCAGGACCGCCAGGCCAGCGCGCTCGAGTTCATCAGGGACCTGCAGGCGGTCGAGGAGGAGCTCGGGCTGCTGCAGACGCCGCTGGAGGTCGCCATGGACGACTGGGCGCTCGCCACGGCCGTCGACCTCGACGAGCGCACCCGCATCGGCGGGCAGCACGCCGTCGCCGACGCGAAGGGCTCCCGTCGCCGCACTCGCCGCTCGGCCCCGCGCGGCCCGGGCCCCATCCTGAGGACGGACACCCGGTCGCACGACGACACGACCGGCCGCGCACGCACCGCACCGCCGACCACGAAGCGGGTCGTCTGGGGAATCTCGATCGCCGCGGCGCTCATCGTCGTGCTCGTCGGCGCCGGCGTCTTCGCCGCGGTGCAGGGGGCACGCGGCATCCCCGTCGTCACCGACGTGCACGGCACCGCCGCGGGCACCACGGTGACCTTCACCTGGGACGACCCCGGCATCGAGGGCGGTGACGCGTACGTGGTCGCCGTCGACGGCGTCGCGTCCCCCATGCAGCGGGACGCGAGCTACGTGGTGACCGTGGCAGACGGCGACCGCGTGTGCGCCACCGTCACCGTCACCCGCGACGGCAAGTCCGGTGCGCCGAGCGCGGAGCGCTGCGTCGACGTCGAGGAGGGCGTCGGATGATGCGGGTCCCGCAGCTCGGACGCCACCGGTCGGCGCTCGCCACGATCGGGGCGGTCACCGCCGTCGTCGCCGTGGTGGCCGTCGTCGCCGTGGCCTCGGGCGGGTACGCGGCGCAGCGGATGGACCTCGGCGACGCCTCGGTCTGGGTCGTGAACGACGAGGAGCAGTCGGTCGGCCGGGCCAACACCGCCATCCTGGAGCTCAACTCGGTCGTCGAGACCGGTGGGTCCACGTCCGACATCCTCCAGCAGGGCGCGACGGTGCTCGTCCTCGACCAGGACCGCGCGAGCGTCGGCATCGTCGACCCCACCACGTCGAAGATCACGAAGTCCGTCGCGGTGCCCCCCGACGAGACGACCCTCGCGCTCGCCGGCGACCGGGTCGTCGTCGCGTCGGGCGGTGCGGTGTGGTCCGTGCCGGCCGCCGGGTTCGCGGACTTCGACAGCGACGCCGAACCCTCCCTGACGTTCGGAGCGGGCGCCGTGACCTCGGTCGACCCCGCGGGGGTGCTGTTCGCCTACACGCCCTCGACGGGTGACGTCGCGCGCGTCGACGCCGCCGATGAGGAGACGGTCGCCGAGCGTTGGCAGGCGCGCCCGCTCGACGGCGATCCCGAGGTGCAGATCACGTCCATCGGCGAGCGGTGGGTCGTGCTCGACGCCGATTCGCGGCGCCTCCTCCTCGACGGGCACGAGGTCGACCTCTCGGGGGTGCTCGGCGCCACCGACGACCCGGTGCTCCAGGTTCCGGCGCTCACCGGCGATTCGGTCGCCATCGCGTTCCGGGGCGGCGTCATCAGCGTCGGCCTCGACGGCGGCGAGCCCCGGGTCGTCCGTGAGGGCGTGAACGGTGCGCCCGCCGCGCCGGTCATGCACGACGGTTGCCTCCACGCGGCCTGGGGCCGAGATGCCTGGCGCTCGTGCGCGCCGGACGATCCCGGCGACCTCACCCGGCTCGACGGTGCCGCCCCGGGCAGCGCGCTGGCCTTCGCCGTGAACGGCACCACGCTCGTCCTGAACGATCGCAAGTCCGGACGGACCTGGACCGCCGCCGACGGCTACGCGCTCATCGACAACTGGGACGAGCTCCTCGAGACCCAGCACGACGAGGAGACGATCGAGCAGAACGATCCCGAGACCGAGCCGACCGTCGAGAAGACGCAGGTTCCGCCGATCGCCGTCGACGACGAGCTCGGCGCCCGTCCCGGCCGCTCCACGCTGCTGCCCGTGCTCCTGAACGACTACGACGCGAACGGCGACGTCCTCGTCGTCGACGCCGTCGACGGCGAGATGCCGCCCGGTGCACGCCTCGACCCGGTGTCGAACAACCAGCAGCTGCAGCTGACGCTCGATCCGGCGGCATCCGGCAGCATGTCCTTCGGCTACACCGTCGGCGACGGCCGTGGCGGAACGGCGCACGCGGTGGTGGCCGTGACGGTGCGCGACCCCGAGGAGAACTCGCCGCCGAAGCAGCAGCGCGAGAACCACGCCTCGGTCGAGGCCGGCGGCCGCGTKACCACCGCGGTGCTGGGCGACTGGATCGACCCCGACGGCGACCCGTTCTTCCTCGAGTCCGCCGCGGTGGACGCGCCCGATCGCCTGTCGTCGACCGCGGAGGGCATCGTCGTCTTCGACGAGGCCGGCGGCGCCGGAGCCGCCCGCACCGTTGGGCTCGCGGTCTCCGACGGCCGCGACACCGGCAGCGGCGTCCTCACGGTCTCGGTGCGCGCACCAGGCGACGTCCCGCTCATCGCCGAGCCGTTCGTGGAGCTCGCCACGGCCGGCGAGGAGATCAAGATCGATCCGCTCCGGCACGTGCGGGGCGGATCGGGGACCTACCGACTGAGCGCGGTGCCGGCCAAGCCCGACGTGCAGGTCGTGCCCGACTTCGACGGGGGCAGCTTCCGCTTCACGAGCGCCGACGTGCGCACCCACTACCTCGAGTACTCGGTGACCGACGGCACGCAGACGGCCACGGGGCTGGTCCGGGTCGACGTCTCGGCGCCGCCCGACCGCGACACGACGCCCATCACCGTGCCGCACACGGCGTTCCTGCGCGTCAATCAGCCGGTCGACGTCGACGTGCTCGCGACCGACATCGATCCGACGGGCGGCGTGCTCATCGTCACGGGCATCACCGACGATGCCGGCGACGAGGGGGTGCGCGTCGAGGTCGTCGACCATCGGATCCTGCGCATCACCCTCGACCGGCCGCTGGCGACCGGGTCCACGACCGTCGGATACCGGGTGAGCAACGGGCTCGCCGAAGCCGACGGCCAGGTGACGCTCGTCGAGGTGCCGCCTCCGACCCGCGCCCAGCCCCCGGTCGCCGCGCCCGACACCATCGCTGCGCGCACGGGCGACGTCATCGACATCCGCGTCCTCGACAACGACGAGCATCCCGATGCGATGCCGTTCACGCTCGCCCCCGACCTCGAAGCGAAGCCCGCCGGCGGGTTCCTGTTCGCGGCGGGCGACCGGCTGCGGTACTACGCGCCAGAGGAGGCGGGCGAGTTCCAGGCGATGTACCGCATCGTGGCGTCCGACGGGCAGACCGCGACCGCCACCGTGAGCATCTCGGTCCGCGACGCGGACCCCGAGACCAACTCCGCGCCCGTGCCGCCGTCGATCACCGCGCGCGTGATCGCGGGCGAGAAGGTCCGCATCCCCATCCCCCTCGGCGGTACCGACCCCGACGGCGACTCCGTGCAACTRCTCGGCCAGGAGTCGAACCCCGAGCGCGGCGCCGTCATCGCACGCGGCGCGGACTGGCTCGAATACCAGGCCGGCGACTACTCCCCGGGAACCGACACCTTCCAGTACTCCGTGGTCGACGCCCTCGGGGAGCGCGCCATCGGCTCCATCCGGGTCGGCATCGCCCCCAAGTTCGACGGCGCCCGGCTGCCGATCGCGGTGGCGGACGAGGTCACCGTGCGCCCCGGGCGCACCATCTCGGTGCGCGTGCTCGACAACGACTCCGATCCCGACGGGGGCTCGCTCGAGATCACGAAGCTCGAGCCGAACACCGAGGGGGCGACGGGCGAGATCGACGGCGACACGGTGCGGGTCGAGGTGCCCGACGTCGACGGCGAGACGGCCTTCTGGTACACGATCGAGAACGAGCGGCTGGGTACCGCGTCCGCCTTCCTGCGAGTCATCGCCGACGACGATGCTCCGCTCGCACGCCCCGAGGCATCCGACACCGTGCTGAGCCTGAGCGACATCCTCGACGAGGACGTCGTCGACGTCGAGGTGCTTCGCAACGTGTTCCTCGCCGACGGCGATGCCGCCGACCTGACCGTCGGGCTCGTATCGGGCTACGACTCGGGTGCACAGGTGCGTCGCGACGGCAGCATCCGCGTGACCGTCGAGGACCGTCGCCAGATCATCCCGTTCTCCGTGAGCCACCGCGAGGATCCGAGCGTCGTCTCGTACGCGTTCATCTGGGTGCCGGGCCGCGACGACGCGCTGCCGCAGTTGCGCCGGGACGCGCCCGACGTGGAGGTGCGAAGCGGCGCGGAGGTCGTCCTCGACCTCGACGACTACGTCATCGCCGCGTCGGGCCGTCCGGTGCGCATCGCCGACGAGGCCAGCGTGCGCGCCTCGCACAGCGACGGCACCGACCTCGTCGTCGACGAGGACACGGTGCGGTTCCGCAGCGAGACGGGCTACTTCGGCCCGGCATCGCTGTCGATGACCGTGACCGATGGCGAATCCGGCACGGATCCCGCCGGCCGCACGGGCACGATCGTCATCCCCATCGACGTGCAGCCCACCGAGGACCAGCCGCCCACGTTCGTCGGCGGGGTGATCGACTTCGAACCCGGCCAGTCGAAGACCATCGACCTCGTGAAGCTCACCACCTACCCCTACCCCGAGCACCAGGACGAGCTGGCCTTCCGCATCCTCGAGCCGCGGCCCGACGGGTTCTCGCTGTCGCTCGACGGGCAGGAGCTCACCATCTCGGCCGCCGAGGCGAGCCGGACCGAGGGCAGGCCCACCGTCTCCATCGCCGTGCGCGACGAAGCGCACGAGGGCACGGCCGGCCGTATCGAACTGCGCGTGGTGCCCTCGACTCGCCCCCTCGCCCAACCCGCCCCCGACTACGCCGTCACGGCCCGCGGCCGCACGACCACCATCGACGTCCTCGCGAACGACCGGGGCACGAACCCCTTCCCGGGCACGCCCTTGCGCGTCGTTCGGGTGACCGGGATCGGCGACGACCTGCCCGCCGGCGTGCGCGTCGTCCCGAGCGCCGACCGGTCGACGCTCACCGTCGACGTCGACCAGCGCGCCGAACCCATCAACACGACCCTGCAGTACCAGGTGGCCGACGCGACCGAGGATCCCAGCAGGTACGCCTGGGGCTCCGTCACGATCTCCGTGCAGGACCGGCCGGATCCGGTGACCCAGCCGCAGGTGACCGGATTCGGCGACCGCACCCTCGACGTCGCCTTCGGGGCGGGCGGCTTCAACAACTCGCCGATCACCGGCTACGAGATCTCCCTGGTCGACGCCGTCGGGGGGGAGGTGCTCGACACCTCCTCCTGCGCGGCGACGACCTGCACCGTGCCGACGTCGGGGAACGGACAGGGCAACGCCGTGCGCGTCCGCATCCAGGCCCGCAACGACATCGGCCTCTCCGATGCGGTCGAGGCGCCGGGTCCCATCTGGTCCGACGTCATCCCGCCGCCGCCGGCGGACCTTCGCGCGCTTCCGCTCGACGGGCGCCTCCGGATCGAGTGGTCGCCGGTCGACTCGGGCGGCGGCAGCCAGGTCGGCTCGTACGTCGTGAACGTCGCCGGCGTCTCGAGCGAGGTCGACGCGGGCGCCGCCTGCACGCCCACGCTGTGCACCACCGAGTCCCAGGGCATCGCGAACGGCACGCAGGTCCCGTTCACCGTCAGCGCCCGCAACCAGGCGTACCCCGCACTCGCGGCCTGGACCGAGGCCGGGGGCACCGGCACGCCGTTCGGGTCGCCGATCGCAGGCGGCATCTCCGTGGTCGGCGACGCGGCCGCGGGCACCGTCACGGTCTCGTGGTCGCCGTTCGAGGGGAACGGCGACGCGATCGGCGGCTACTTCGTGCAGCGGCTCGCCGACGGGCAGACGGGCGTGCCCTCCGGTCCGCAGGCCTGCTCGGTCACCTCRCCCGCGCCCGGCCAGGTCCTCGCTCCTGCCAGCGGCGGCTCCGTCGCCGAGGTCGTCCAGGTCGGGTCGGATGCCTCGAGCGTGCAGTTCTCCGGCACCGTGACCGAGTCGACGCGGTACTCGTTCGTCGTCTGGGGATTCAACCGTGCCGCCTGCGTGAACACCGAGGTCGCCGGCATCGTCGTGCGCCCGGCACCGGGTGCCGTCAACAGCGTGCAGAGCGACATGTCGTGGATGAACGAGGAGACGTGGGACCGCTACATCTCGAGCGTCGACGCCGGTGCGCCTCGCCTCCAGATCGTCGCGGTCGACGGCAACGGCGCGCAGCTCGGACAGCCGACGGACTTCCGCGGGTCGGGCTGGCTCCGCGCGCTCCTCAACCGGCCGTTCGGCGAGTCCGCCCGCTTCCAGGTGCGTTCGTGCTCGCTCTGGGGCAGCTGCGGGCCGTGGTCGGCGATCATGCCGTCCAGCGCGAGCCCGTCGCTGACGTTCGCCTTGTCGAGCCGGGTGTGGGATGCGGCGTCCAAGACGTGGTCATGGGCGGCCGCCCCCGACAACTCCGGCCTGCCCGCCGCTTTCAGCTGCGGCACCGAGGACGGCCGCAACTCGCGGAACGCGCAGTCGGCGAACACCTGCCAGGTGCCCGACGCGAACGAGGCCGACCGGGTCTGGTTGGATGTTGAGGTCGCGGGTGTGACCGCCAGGTACTGGAACCGATGAGCGAGGAGCAACGATGACGATGACCCCCGAGGAGGCGACGCGCTTCGCCGCGAACCTCGACCGACTGGTCGGTGCGGTCGAGGAGGTGCTGCTCGGCAAGAACCGGGTCGTGCGCCTCGCGTTCACGGCGCTCCTCAGCGAGGGCCACCTGCTGCTCGACGACGTGCCCGGCACCGGCAAGACCTCGCTCGCTCGCGCCATGGCCCAGTCGGTCGCGGGCACCAGCAACCGGGTGCAGTTCACGCCCGACCTGCTCCCGGGCGACATCACCGGCGTCACCGTCTACGACCAGCGCAGCGGCGTGTTCGAGTTCCACCCCGGTCCGATCTTCGCGAACATCGTGCTCGCCGATGAGATCAACCGTGCCAGCCCCAAGACGCAGTCTGCGCTGCTCGAGGTGATGGAGGAGGGCCAGGTCACCGTCGATGGCCGGACGCATCCGGTGGGGCATCCGTTCATGGTCATCGCGACCCAGAACCCCGTGGAACAGGCGGGCACCTACCGGCTGCCCGAGGCGCAGCTCGACCGGTTCCTCATGCGGTCGTCCATCGGTTACCCCGACCACGCATCCACCATTCGCATCCTCGAGGGGGCCGACCAGCGGGCGCACGACCAGCGGGTGCCGTCGCAGCTGGACGCCGCCGAGATCGTCGACATGGCCGCCCTCGCGCGCACGGTGTACGTCGACCCCACCATCCACGACTACGTCTCCCGGCTCGTCGACGCCACCCGCACGGCCCGCGAGGTGCGTCTCGGAGTCAGCGTCCGCGGCGCGCTCGCGCTCATCCGCGCTGCCAAGACCCACGCCGCCGGGCGCGGACGACACTACGTCGTGCCCGACGACGTCAAGGCGCTCGCCGAGCCCGTGCTCGCRCACCGCCTGATCCTCGACCCCGAGGCCGAGTTCGACGGCGTGACGACTTCGAACATGATCGCCCAGGTGCTCATCGAGACGCCGCCTCCCTCCAGCAGGCAGGCCGTGTGAGTTTCACCCAGACCCGCACGACGATCCCCGAGGAGGCCAAGACAGAGGGCCTGCTCGCGGTCRTCATCGGTCGCGTCGTCGTCGGCGTCCTCGCCGCGGCGGGGGTCGTCGCGGGCTGGGCGCGAGCCGTGCAGGGCGTCGTCACGCCGGTCGGCTGGGCGACCATCGCCGGCAGCGTGGCTGCGCTCGCCGTCGGCTACGCCTGGGGCTGGGCCGAGTTCATCGCCATCGGCTGGGGCCTCGCCCTCCTCGTCGCCGCGGCATCCGTCTGGCTGATCGGTCGCGGCGCCTCGACGATCGAGCTGACCCTGCCGACACCGCGAGTGGTCGTGGGCGAGCTCGCCGAGGCCCGGCTCGTGGCGGCGAACCCCGGACGACGGCGGTTCGGCGGCGTGCAGCTGGAGCTGCCCGTCGGCGGCAAGGTGCTCGAGCGGGTCCTGCCCGGCCTGCCGAAGGGCGGGGCGTTCGACGAGCAGTTCCGGATTCCCACGGACCGGCGGGGCATCGTCCCGATCGGACCCGCCCGAACCGTGCGAGCCGATCCGGTGGGGCTGATGCGGCGCGAGATCGTCTGGTCGCAGACGGTCGACCTGCACGTGCACCCGCGCACCATCGCCATCGCTGCCCTCAGCTCGGGCTTCATCCGCGATCTCGAGGGCTCGCCGACGCGCGACCTCACGGCGAGCGACATCGCCTTCCACGCATTGCGCGAGTACGTCCCGGGCGACGACCGCCGATTCATCCATTGGAAGAGCTCGGCGAAGACCGGCACGTTCATGGTGCGCCAGTTCGAGGAGACGCGCAGGAGCCGGCTGATGGTCCTGCTCGACCTCGAGCCCGGCGCCTACGTGGACGACGCGGAGTTCGAACTCGCCGTGAGCGCCGCGGCCTCCGTCGGCGCTCGCGCCATCCGCGACGCGCGGACGGTGTCGTTCGTGGTGTCCGGCCGGAACCACGACGRCATCGCGTCGCGCATCAGCGGCATGCGTGAACTCCCGACCGTCTCGCGCGACCGGCTGCTCGACGCGCTCTGCGTGGTCGAGCCCGATGAGCAGGCCGTGCTGCTGCCCGACGTCGCCCGGGCCGCGGCCGAAGGACTGCCCGGGCTCTCGCTCGCGTTCCTCGTGAGCGGCACGGCCCGCGGCGTCGCGCCCCTCCGCTCGGCCGCCTCCCGCCTGCCCGGGGGTGTGGAGGCGGTGGCCGTGCAGTGCTCGCCCGAAGGCGAGGCCACCGCTCGCACCGTGGCCGGCCTGACGGTGTTCGGCATCGGCTACCTCGAGGACCTCCGGTCGATGCTCGCGAGATCGGCGTCGGTCACATGAGCACCGCACGTCGGCCGGTGCCGACGCGGCGATTCTGGTCGACCGCGATCAGCGTCGCGCTCGTGGTCGCCATGCTCACGGCGGCGATGATCCCCTGGTGGCCGGTCTACGAGAGCCCGGCATTCCTCATCGCGGCCGGTGTCGCGATCGTCGCCGGGTCGGCCATCGGGATCGCCGGCGCGACCTTCCACTGGCCCGCCTGGGCGGTCGTGATCGTCCTGTTCGGCGCCTACGTGCTCCTGGGCGTGCCCGTCGCCGTGCCGAGCCGCGCCATCGGGGGAGTGATCCCGAGCCCGCAGGGCCTCATCGAGCTCGTCGCCGGCGCGGCGCTCTCGTGGAAGCAGCTCGTCACGATCGCCGTGCCCGTCGGCTCCTACCAGGCGCTGCTCGTCCCGCCGTTCCTGCTGGGCCTCGTGGCCTCGACCTGCGCCGTGACCATCGCGCTGCGCAGCCGGAGGCCGGCAGCGGCCGTCATCCCGCCGGCGGTCCTGCTCCTCACCGGGATCGCCATGGGCGTGGTGCACGCGGCCCTCGCCGTCGAGACGGGCCTCATCTTCCTCATCACGGCCGTGGCCTGGCTCGTGCGCGTCGCGATCGCCAACCGCCGCGCCATCACGAGCGGCCGACCCGTGGAGGCGGCGCTCGCCGACGCCCGCCGTGTCCTCGGCGCGTCGGCGATCGTCGCCGTCGCGCTGATCGGCTCGGCCGCGGCATCCGTCGCACTGCCG
>NZ_JBFUCL010000125.1:0-12316 GCF_056405255.1 Agromyces sp. P1_H4
CAGAAGGGGCTCGTCTCGTTCAACCGATCGCTGAAGAAGGACGCCTTCTACGTGTACAAGGCGGCGTGGTCGAGCGAGCCGTTCGTGCATGTCGCGGGTCGTCGTCGCGCCGAACGGGCGGAGGATGTCACCGAGGTGATCGTGTATTCGAACCAGGAGCGGGTCGTGCTGTCGGTCGACGGCGTCGAGGTCGGCGCGGTCGAGGGGCGTCGGAGCTTCCGCTTCCGGGTCCCCCTGACCGGCGAGCACGAGATCACCGCCCGCTCCGGCGATCTTGCCGACACCATCGTGCTCCGCCGGGTGGACGAGGTTCCTGCGGCGAGCGTGATGCCCACGACGTCCATCGCGAACTGGTTCGACGAGGCCGAGCTGCCGAGCCCGGTCGGGTACTTCTCCGTTCGCGACTCGCTCGGCGACATCAAGCAGTCCGAGGACGGTGCCCGCGTGATCGCCTCGGTCCTCGAAGCCGTGTCGACGAGCCGGGGTGAGGTCGGTCATGGCGTCGAGATTCCGCCGGCCATGCAGGCCATCGTCGACCGGATGAGCGTGGAGAAGCTCATCAAGCAGGCCGGTGGCGTGTCCAGCGAGCACGTCGCCGCGTTGAACGCACAGCTCAACCTCATCGCCAAATGACCTCGCCGTCCCGAAATCCCGCCAGGCTGCTGCCGGTCGACCCGACGACGCGTGCGGTCGCGCTCGATCTGTACGAGCGTGTGGCGGGGAGCCCGATCATCTCGCCGCACGGGCATGTGCCGCCGTCGCTGCTGCTCGACAACGAGCCGTATGCGGATCCGGTGGCGTTGCTGGTCACCGGTGACCACTACGTGACCCGCCTCCTGCACGCCGCAGGGGTCGACCTCGCCGACCTGGTCGTGGACGAGGCTGCCGGGCGCGATGCTCGCACGGTGTGGCGCAGGCTCGCGGCGCACTGGCACCGGTTCGCGGGCACGGCGTCGGGGTACTGGATCGAGGAGGAGCTCGACGGGGTCTTCGGTATCACGACGCCGCTCGGCCCCGACACGGCGGATGCGATCTTCGACGAGATCACCGCGACGCTGGTGCGTCCGGAGTTCCGACCGCGCGCACTGTTCGAGCGATTCGGCATCGAGTTCCTCGCGACCACCGACGACCCGCTCGACGACCTGTCCGAGCATGCCGCACTCGCGGCATCCGGCCTCCCCGGGCGAGTGGTTCCGACGTTCCGACCGGACCGGTATCTCGATCCCGACGCGGTCGCGTTCGCGGGCAACGTCGAGAGGCTGCTCGCCGCGACCGGACAACCCGGTGACTTCGCCGGGTACCTCGGCGGGCTCGAAGACCGGCGCGCGCACTTCATCCGGCACGGGGCGGTCTCGACGGATCACGGGGTCGAGGAGTTGTTCACGGTCGACCTCGACCCTGCAGAGGGTGAGCGGCTCTTCCAGGCTGCGGTCGCCGGGAACGCGAGTGCGGGGGAGCGGCGCGCGTTCCGCGGGCACATGCTCGTGCAGATGGCGCGCATGAGCGTCGCTGACGGACTCGTGATGACGATCCACCCGGGTGTGCTCCGCAACCACTCGAGCGCCACGCACGCCCGGTTCGGACCGGACACCGGTCACGACATCCCGGTCGCGACCGAGTTCACGCGCGGCATCCGACCGCTGCTGGAGCGTTACGGCCTGGAGCCTCACTTCCATCTCGTGCTGTTCGCGGTCGACGAGACCACCTACTCCCGTGATCTCGCGCCGCTCGCAGGGTTCTACCGGAGCGTGTACCTGGGTGCACCGTGGTGGTTCCTCGACGCGCCCGACGCGATCGCCCGACACCGCGCCGCCGTGACCGAGACCGCGGGCTTCTACCGCTCGAGCGGGTTTATCGACGACACGCGGGCATTCCTGTCGATCCCGGCACGTCACGACACGGCACGCCGGGTCGACGCCGGGTTCCTCGCGCGTCTGGTCGTCGAGGGCCGGGTGCGCATGGATGCCGCGGAGCGCATCATCGACGACCTGGTCGACGCCATTCCCCGAGAGGTCTTCAAGCTGTGACCGCCGCCACGACAGCTCTCGCCGACGTGCGCCTGTCACGTGCCGCGGCAGGGGTCCCGACTCCGCCGGAGCGGATCGTGCACTTGGGTCTCGGCGCGTTCCATCGCGCGCACCAGGCCTGGTATACGGCGCACGCGGCCGATGCCGACGAGTGGGGGATCGCCGCGTTCACCGGTCGCAGCCGCGACCTCGTCGACCGGCTCGGCCCGCAGGACGGCCTGTACACACTCGTGGAGCGCGCCGCGGACGGCGACCGGTTCGAGCTGATTCCATCGATCGTGCGCGTCGAAGCCGGCGACGACGTGCCCCGGTTCGTCATGGCCGTCGCCGACCCTCAGGTCGCGATCCTCACGCTCACGATCACCGAGGCCGGCTACCGGCTCGCCGCCGACGGTACTCCGGACCTCGAGGATGAGGCCGTCGCATCCGATGTCGAACGGCTTCGGAACGCGTTCACGCGCGACGCCCCCGGCGACACGACAGACGCCGTCCGGCCCGCGACCGCGCTCGGCCGGGTCCTGCTGGGCCTCGACGCCAGGCGCCGCGCCGACGCGGGCCCGATCGCGCTCGTGCCCTGCGACAACCTGCCCGACAACGGCGGGCTCCTGGGACGCGCGCTGGCCGACCTCGCCGGGCGGACATCGCCCGACCTCGCCGCGTGGTTGGGGGCGTCGGTCTCGGTCGTCTCGACCTCGATCGACCGCATCACGCCGGCGATCGACGCCGTAGCCGAGTCGCCCGCCGTCCTCGGGGCCACCGGATGGCTCGACGCAGCGCCGGTCGTGACCGAGCCGTTCTCCGACTGGGTGCTCGCGGGCGACTTCCCCGCCGGCCGCCCGGACTGGGAATCCGCGGGCGCCAGGTTCGTCGAGGAGATCGCCCCGTGGGAGAACCGCAAGCTCTGGATGCTGAACGGCGCCCACACCGTTCTCGCGACCTTCGGCCAGACCCGCGGCCACACCGTCGTCTCGGCCGCGATCGAGGACCCGGCCTGCAGCGACCTCGTCGAAGCGCTCTGGGACGACGACGCCCGGCAGCTGCCCGGGTTCGACCTCGCCGACTACCGGGCCGCGCTCCTCGAACGCTTCCGCAACCCCCGCATCGAGCACCGTCTCGCGCAGATCGCGCAGGACTCGACCACCAAGATGCGGTTGCGCATCGTGCCGGTCGCGCTCGGCCAACTCGCGTCGGGGCAGGAGGCGCCCGGTTGCGCCGCCGCGATCGCCGCGTGGATGCTCGGCGTGCGCGCCGGCTGTGCACCAGTCCCGGACGGCATCGACCAGCCCGCGATCGCCGACCTCGATGCATCCGCCCGGCACACCCTGCTCGCCGCATTGAATGCACGCCTCGCGGATGACGCCGGCTTCGCCGCACACGTCGCCGACGCGGTCACCGCGCTCGAGACATCCTGACCCCGAAAACCCGCTCACCACGATCCACGGAGCAACACCATGAGCATGATCATCGACCAGGCTGAGGTCATCGTCACCAGCCCCGACCGCAACTTCGTCACGCTGAAGCTGACGACAGACGACGGCCTGACCGGCCTCGGCGACGCGACGCTGAACGGGCGCGAGCTCGCGGTCGTCGCGTACCTGACCGAACACGTCGTGCCCCTGCTCATCGGGGCGGATGCCGCGAAGATCGAGGACACGTGGCAGTTCCTCTACCGTTCGGCGTACTGGCGGCGCGGTCCGGTCACCATGGCGGCGATCGCCGCGGTGGACATGGCGCTGTGGGACATCAAGGGCAAGGCCGCGGGAATGCCGGTGTACCAGTTGCTCGGTGGCGCCTCGAGGAACGGGCTGATGGCGTACGGGCACGCGTCCGGCAAGGAACTCCCCGAACTGTTCGACTCCATCCGTTCCCATCAGGAGCAGGGGTATCGCGCCATCCGCGTGCAGACGGGCGTGCCGACGCTGAAGGCGATCTATGGCATCGCTGCGCAAGGCGCCGACGTCGGCGACGCATCCGTGCGATACGACCATGAGCCGGCACGCCGCGGAGCCAAGCCGGTCGAGGAAGACTGGGATACGCGCGCCTATCTGAACCACTTGCCCGGGGTCTTCGAAGCCGTCCGCAACGAGTTCGGTCCGGACGTCCCGCTGCTGCACGACGGGCACCACCGCATGACACCGATCCAGGCCGCGCGCCTCGGAAAGGACCTCGAGCCGTACGACCTGTTCTGGCTCGAGGACTGCACSCCGGCCGAGAACCAGGAGGCCCTGCGCCTCGTACGCCAGCACACCACGACACCTCTCGCGATCGGCGAGATCTTCAACACGGTGTGGGACTTCAAGGACATCATCCGCGACCAGCTCATCGACTACGTGCGTGGCGCGGTCACCCACATGGGCGGCATCTCGCCGCTGAAGAAGACGCTCGATTACGCCGCGATGTACCAGATCAAGTCCGGCATGCACGGCCCGACCGACATCTCCCCGGTCGGCATGGCAGCCGCCATGCACCTCGGGCTGTCGATCCACAACTTCGGTATCCAGGAGTACATGCGCCACGGCGCGAAGACCGACCACGTGTTCGAGCAGTCCTTCACCTGGACCGACGGCTACCTGCACCCAGGTGACAAGCCCGGTCTCGGTGTCGAACTCAACATCGACGAAGCGGGGAAGTACCCGTACGAGCAGGCCTACCTGCCGTACAACCGTCTCCTCGACGGCACCGTTCATGACTGGTGACCGATGACCGGCGCAACCTCGTCGGGCCCGCAGCCTCCCGTCGTGGTGATGGGGGTGGCGGGCTCGGGGAAATCGACGCTCGCCGCCGCCATCGCCGAGCGCCTCGGGGCCGTCTTCGTCGAAGCCGACAGCCTGCACTCGGCGGACGCCAAGACGCGGATGGCCGCCGGGGTCCCGCTCACAGATGACGACCGCTGGCCGTGGCTCGCCCGGGTCGCGGCCCGCATCCGAGAGGAGCATGCGGCGGGACACGCGGTCGTCGTCGCGTGCTCGGCGCTGCGACGTTCCTACCGGGAGGCGCTGAGCCGGGACAGTGGGGCCGACGTCGACTTCGTCCACCTCGACGGCAGCGAGGCTCGTCTCGCCGAACGGATCGGGCAGCGAACAGGCCACTTCATGCCCGCCACGATGCTGGCCTCTCAGCTCGCGACCCTCGAGCCGCTCGGCGCTGACGAGCGCGGCCACGTCGTATCGATCGAGTTGCCGGCCCGTGAGGCGGCCGACCTCGCAGTGGGTCTTCTCCGATGTCGCCAGACGACGGAATAGAGCGAGGATCGGACGAGATCCAGCACTTTTGGTCGAGAAGTGGTCTGGCGGGCCCTCCTGAACGGGGGGGTGCACGTCCACGATTTCGATTCGCCGCGAACCGCGTCAGGGCGAACGGTGCCGCGGCGAAGCAGCCGACGACCCGGGAGGGCCTGACGTTGCTGAACTTCAACGTCGAGGCGCAGAGCACGCCGAGTTGGTCGGCCCTGCTCACCAGCCGCCACGCCATCTGTTCGGGGACGCGGCGCGGTCTCGATCAGTGTCTGGAAGGTTCAGCCAGTTCGACGTCCAGCTCCCCCTAACGTCGACGCAAGAGCTTCGCCCGCGCCGCGCTACCGCCGCATCTCGAGCGCCCTACCGACCCCGCGGCGGCCGTTCCCGGGGCCGCAGTTCGTTCGCCGCGGTTCAGGTCTGGTCAGGACGCGCGATGTCGGTGGCGATGACGCCCTGCGCCGCTTCCGAGCCGGTGCGGCCGCCGCCGTACCCGCGTAGGACGAACGCCAGCAGCACCGCGACCACGGCCCCGGCGATCGGGCCGGCGACGTAGACCCAGTAGTCGGAGAAGTCGAGGCTCGCGAGGTCGGGACCGAAGGTGCGTGCGGGGTTCATCGACGTGCCCGAGATCGGGCTGCCCCACAGCCCCGCGAGGGCGATGTAGGCGCCGACGCCGATCGCGCCGATCACGCCCACGTTCTGAGCTCCCGACGCGGTTCCGAGGATGACGCTCACGAGGCCGAGGGTCAGCAGCGCCTCCATGAGGAACGCCTGGAACGACGAGTACCCGTCGGCGGGATAGTTCGACCCGAATGAGGCGGACACGCCGATGATCGGCTGCAGGATCCACGCTGCGCAGGCCGCCCCCAGCAGCTGCACAACGATGTAACCGGGTACCCGCCGCCATGGGAAGTCACCCCGCAACGAGAACGCGAGCGTCACGGCCGGGTTGAGGTGGGCGCCCGAGATCTTGCCCATGAACAGGATGATCCCCATGACCATGAGTCCCGGGGCCACCACCGCTGCCGCGCGGCTGATCGTGTCGGGGAACGCCTGGCTCATCATCCCGCCACCGGCCGCGACCAGCACGAGGAAGAAGGTGCCGTAGAACTCGGAGAACAGGCGCCGCCACTCCTGCTTCGGATTCTGGAAGTCCGCCATCGGGTCGACCACCTCGAGCTCGAACCACCGCTCGAACCGCCCCCGAACCACCGCACCGTTCTCTGCCACGATCGCCCCCAGGCTTGCAGTTGCCGCTCGAGCCGTCGGACCGCCCGCCATTCGGCGCCCAACCGCCCCACGCTGGGGAGCATAGACCCGGAGCGTCACGCTGCGCCAGGCCTCCACACGCGATGGGTGGGCTCCGGCGGGATCGAATGGAGGGCGCCGTTTCCCGGTCGGCCCCGTGCAGCATCACCCAGATGAGATGAGGCGGACTCGCCACCGCGTCGCTAGCTTGACGACATCAACCCATGATGGCGAGGGGATCTCATGAGTTCAGATCGACAGGCACGCTCGATGCTTCCGATTCCGGATCGGCCCGCACCGCGCTTGACGACCTACGACGCGAAGGATCCCGATACGTCGTTTCCGCCGATCCAGCCGCTGCTGCCGCCGGAGGGCGCCCCGAACGTGGTCGTCATCCTGCTCGACGACGTCGGGTTCGGCGCGTCGAGCGCGTTCGGCGGCCCGTGTCAGACACCCAATGCCGAACGTCTCGCCGAGGGCGGACTGCGATACAACCGGTTCCACACCACCGCACTCTGCGCACCGACTCGCGCGGCGCTGCTCAGCGGGCGGAACCACCACTCCGTGGGCATGGGCAGCATCACGGAGACCGCGACCTCGGCGCCGGGCAACAGCTCGCTGCGACCGAACACCAAGGCGCCGTTGGCGATGACGCTGAAACTCAACGGATACTCCACTGCACAGTTCGGCAAGTGCCACGAGGTCCCGGTGTGGCAGTCCTCACCGATGGGGCCGTTCGACTCGTGGCCATCGGGCGGTGGAGGGTTCGAGACGTTCTACGGGTTCATCGGCGGCGAGGACAACCAGTGGGAGCCTGCTCTGTACGACGGCACGACCCCGGTCGAACCACCGACGACGCCCGAGGAGGGGTATCACCTCACGGAGGACCTCGCCGATCACGCGATCGGCTGGATCCGGTCGCAGAAGGCACTGATGCCCGACCGACCGTTCTTCGTCTACTTCGCTCCCGGCGCCACGCACGCGCCGCACCACGTGCCGAAGGAGTGGGCCGACAAGTACGCCGGGAAGTTCGCCGCCGGCTGGGACGCACAGCGCGAGGCCACCTTCGCCAAGCAGAAGGAACTCGGCGTCATCCCGGCCGATGCCGAGCTCACCCCGCGGCACGCCGAGATCCCGGCCTGGGACGACATGCCCGATGAGCTGAAGCCCGTGCTCGAGCGGGAGATGGAGGTCTACGCCGGGTTCCTCGAGCACGCCGACCATCATGTCGGCCGGGTCCTCGATGCGATCGAGGATCTCGGCGTGCTCGAGAACACCCTGATCTACTACATCATCGGCGACAACGGAGCCTCCGCCGAGGGCACGCTGAACGGCGCGTTCAACGAGATGGCGAACTTCAACGGCATGGCCGCGCTCGAGACGCCGGAGTTCCTGGCATCCAAGCTCGAGGAGCTCGGGTCACCGAGCTCGTACAACCACTACGCGGTCGGCTGGGCCTGGGCGATGGACACGCCGTTCCAGTGGACGAAGCAGGTTGCGTCCCACTGGGGCGGCACCCGCAACGGCACGATCGTGCATTGGCCGAACGGAATCGACGACCGAGGCGGGCTGCGCACGCAGTTCACGCACTGCATCGACGTGGCGCCGACGATCCTCGAGGCTGCCGGCCTGCCCGAGCCGACCATGGTCAACGGCGTGCAGCAGTCGCCGATGGAGGGAACCTCGATGCTCTACAGCTTCCGAGAAGCGGATGCCGCGGAGCGCCACGACCTGCAGTACTTCGAGATGTTCGGGAACCGCGGCGTGTACTTCACGGGGTGGAGCGCCGTCACCAAGCACCGCACTCCGTGGGAGATGGTCGGCGGCGTCGTGCCGGCCTTCGACGACGACGTATGGGAGCTCTATGACGGCAACGCCGACTACAGCCAGGCCAGGGACCTCGCCGCAGCGCAGCCTGAGCGCCTCCATGAACTCCAACGGCTCTGGCTGATCGAGGCCGTCAAGCACAACGTGCTGCCGATCGACGACCGCACCGCAGAACGTCTCGATCCCGTCAGCGCCGGGCGGCCGACCCTCATTCGCGGGAACAGCCAGTTGTTCTTCGCCGGCATGGGCCGTCTCTCCGAGTCGAGTGTCGTGAGCATCAAGAACAAGTCGTTCTCCGTCACCGCCGAACTCCAGGTGCCCGACGGCGGCGCGAACGGGGTCATCATCGCGCAAGGCGGCCGGTTCGGCGGTTGGAGCCTCTACCTGAACACCGGCATGGTGACGTTCGCCTACAACGTGCTCGGCATCCGGCAATTCACGATCGCCGCCGATCGGGCGGTCCCGGCTGGGACCCATCAGGTGCGCATGGAATTCGCGTACGACGGCGGCGGTCTCGCGAAGGGCGGCGGCGTCACCCTGTACCACGACGGCGAGGCGGTCGGCACGGGGCGCGTCGGGGCCACCCAGCCGCTGATCTTCTCGGCCGACGAGACCACCGACGTCGGCTACCAGTCGGGCACAATGGTCAGCCCTGACTACACGTCGCGGTCGAGCCGGTTCACGGGCAAGATCAGCTGGGTCCAGATCGACGCCGGCACCGAGGACAACGACCACTTCATCGATCCCGCCGAGCGGCTGCGTGTCGCAATGGCCCGACAGTAGCGCTCGATTGCCGGATGCCGCGGGCTCACGCAGCCAGCGGCATCCGTCGGGTTGCTCTGGCCATGAGCGCGCGGACGAGTTCACCTGATCTACGCACATCAAGTCCTGGCGGGCGTCGCCGACCACATGCCGGGGGAGCCGAGAACTCGCTCGGGGTGGATGCGGATGACGACCCGGCTCGGATTCTCGCGGGGCTGCCGGTAGCGCGCGGCGTAGAGGCGAACCGCGAGGTCGATCGACTGAGGATCGCGCTCGACGACGGCGCGGCCGGCGATGCTGAGCCATTCGGGCCCCGACACCTGCGCGACGGTGGCGCGGTGGTCGCGCTCGACATTGCGGACCTTCTGGCTGCCGCCGCTGGTGATGATGCGGACGACACCGTCGACGTAGGTGAAGCCGACGGCGACCACGTGCAGCTCACCCCGGGGTCCGATCGTCGAGAGCGTCGCGAGGTGCCGTTCGGTCACCAACTGCAGGCCCCGCTGGGTGAGTGAGCGGGAAGCGATCAGGGGGCCATCCGGTGCGGCGTCGTCCATACGATCGATGGTAGGCGCCGCGAGATGACGACTTGAGCCAGCATTGCGTTCGCATCCTGGACTGGCGGAAGACGAGTCGGCGGGGGGGGCATCGGCGGGCGCAGCGTGGGCGGTGCCGGCGACGCCGAACGTGGCGAGCGCGACGATGAATCCGGTGGCGAGAATGCGCTTCATTGGACTTTCCCTTCTGTCGGCGGGTGCGGGATCACCCGACACTATGTACTTCGCTTCCTTTCGCGGCTTTGGATGCAGCTCCTCACCACTTTTTTCGAACTCCATGCGAGTGCATCCGATTAGGGCCGGGCGGCCGAAGTAGGTGGTGAAGGCAACTCGCTGCCCCGCCTACGGGCTGACCTGGAGGGAACCATGAAGAAGATCCTCACTGCCGCCATCGGCGCCGGAGCGCTCATCGTGCTCGGTGCCGTCGCGCCCGCCAACGCCGCCGACGCGCCGGCGACGCTCTCCGTGCTGCACGGGGTGCCCGGCCTCACGGTCGACGTGTACGTCAACAACGAACTCAAGCTCGACGACTTCGAGCCCGGCGACCTCGGCGGTCCGCTCGAGCTGCCCGCCGGCACCTACACGGTCGCCATCACCGCGTCGGATGCCGCGGACGCATCGTCTCCCGCGATCGGACCGGTCGACCTCCCGCTGGAGTCGGGCAAGAACTACACCGCCGTCGCCCACCTCACCGAGGCGGGGGAGCCGACCGCGACGCTCTTCACGAACGACATCTCCCAGATCGCGCCTGGCGAGGGCCGCCTGACCGTGCGCCACGTCGCGGCAGCACCTGCGGTCGACGTGCTCGCCGGCGGAGCCCCCGTCATCACGAACCTGACGAACCCGAACGAGCAGATCCTCTCCCTGCCCGCGGGTGTCGTCTCGGCGTCCGTCGCGGCTGCAGGCACGACCACCCCTGTCATCGGCCCGGCCGACGTCGACGTCGCCGAAGGGACGAACACGATCGTCTACGCGTGGGGCAGCCTGGACGACGCCAACCTGGCCCTCGCGGTGCAGCCCATCGGCGGGCTTCACTCGACGCCCGACGGCGTGCCCGCTGGCGTAGCGGGGCTCGCGGCCACCAACGCGCCGGGTTCGGGAGCCGTCGGATGGCTGGTCACGGCAGCGGCACTCCTCGCGGCGGCCGTCCTCGGTCTCGCCGCGCTTCGTGGGCGCCGTGCCGCGGAGGACCCGCGCTGACCCCGCCGAAGCGGATCATGGCTGCGGCCAGGGCGGGTGTCTCCCTGGTCGCGGCCACCACCGTGCTCTCCGCACTGTGCGCCTGCGTCGGAGGGTCGGGCGCGGTACCGACGTCGGAGCCGCCACCCGCGACCACCGCGCCCGACCTCACCGTTCGCTCGCCGCTCCCGCAGCCGGCGGTGCCGGCGGTGCCGCGCAGGTCGGCAGCGCTCGAGGACAATCGGACCATCGCGCCGCCGGCGCCGAACCGGATCGAGATCGCCGACCTCGGCATCGACGTCGCGGTGCGACCAGTCGGGCTCGACGACCAGGGCCGCATGGGGCTGTTCGACGATCCTTCGATCGCCGCGTGGTACCGGTGGGGGCCGGCTCCGGCCAGCCCCGCCGGCTCGACGGTGATCGCGGCTCACGTCGACTCCCTCGAGTACGACCTGCTCCCGTTCGCGCGCCTGAAGGACGCGCCGGCCGGCACGCAGATCTTCGTGACGGATGCCGCCGGCACGCGTCATCCGTACGCCGTGCAGTCCGTGCAGGTCGTCGAGAAGGCCGACGTCGACTGGAACGCCGCCTTCGACCGCACCGGTCCACCGCGACTCACGCTCGTGACGTGCGGCGGGGAGTTCGACTACGAGAACCGCCACTACCTCAGCAATCTCGTGCTGACCGCCACCCCGGCGGAGTGACGTGGAGGATCGATATGCTGGTCGAAGCACGGCAGGGCATGGTCGCCACCCCGGTGCGTGCGACAACTCCCGAGGTGCGGCCCCGACGATCGCGAAGAGGTGAGCGTCAGCTGGGCGAGGCAGTGGCTCCCGAATCCGTCGACGACCACGCCCTCGCGGCCGCCTTCGCCGCCGGCGACGAATGGGCGCTTCGCGAGGCCTATGCCCGCTGGTCGCCGCTCGTGTTCCGGCTGGCCCTGCGGTCACTCGGCGACCGCACCGACGCCGAGGACGTGACGCAGCAGGTGTTCATCTCCGCCTGGCGCACGCGCGCGGGCTTCGACGACTCCCGCTCGGCGCTCAGCGCCTGGATCGTCGGGATCACGCGCCACCGCATCGCGGACGCGCACGAGGCACGCTCGCGCACGCGGCGACTCGAGGAGGCGCTCGTGGCCGAGGCATCCGCTCGGCCCGAGGCCGTCGACGACGTGGCCGACCGGGTGATGGTCGCCGAGGAGCTCGACCGGCTCGAGCCGGTCCCTCGACGCGTCATGCAACTCGCCTTCTACGACCAGCTCAGCCACTCGCAGATCGCCGAGACGCTGGGACTGCCCGTGGGTACGGTGAAGAGTCATGTGCGACGGAGCCTCACCAGGTTGAGGACGCGATGGGAGGTGGACGATGGCCCACATCGAGCCTGACGACCTCGCAACCCTCGCACTCGACGGCGTACGCCCAGAGGGCGACACCCGCGCGCACCTCGACACCTGCGACGCGTGCCGCGCGGAGTACGAGTC
>NZ_JBFUCL010000126.1:0-9738 GCF_056405255.1 Agromyces sp. P1_H4
AGGACCCAAGCCACACCCAAGGACCCAAGCCACACCCAGGCCGCCGAGGAGCATCAGGCCGCCACCGAACCAGAGCCAGGGCTCCGACGCGAAGCCGGTGACCGCGGTCTTCTGCGGCAGGCTCACGGTCACCGAGTCCTCGGCGCACTCGATCAGGTCGGGCACGTCGTCGCCCGTGTCCGCGTCATCCCAGCAGACCTCGCCGGTGTTGACGATCGAGGACGCCATGGTTCCCGGTCGCACGTGCACGCCGAGCACGATGTCGGGCGCCGTGGTGATGTTCGGTCCGAGCACTCCGAGCAGGTCGCAGTGCAGGGTGCCGCCGTAGCCGCCCGAATCCTCACCGGTGACCTCGCAGTCCTCCCAGCGCGGGAAGGCGGGCGCGGCATCCGTGGTGATCGAGTCGACCCGGAGATGACTGGGGATCGTGTCGAAGATCTCCACCGTGTCCGCGGCGCCCGTGCCGACCGAGGTGACCCCCAGCGTGTACGAGAAGTTCGCGTCGGACTTCGTGGACGTCACGCTCGCGGTCTTCTCGATCACGAGCTCCGACGGCCGTTCGATCGCACAGGTCGGGAGCGCCTGCGGGTAGACCGCCAGCACCTCCTCGCTCGGGTTGATCGAGAACGTGATCGAGGCCGGGTTCACCTGGTCGCGCCACGGATAGGTCGGCACGGTCTCGTCGAGGATGAGGTCGAGGAACCTGGTCCCGGGCGTGGGCGGCGTGATCAGGTCCTGCTCGGTGATCGGACGCCAGCCGGGGAACGCGTACGGGATGCCGTTCGCGTCCACCGCGGCCCCCGGCCAGAGGAGCCGGCCGGTGCGCGCATCCCAGGGGATCGTCTCCACCTTGGTCTGCGTGCCGTCCGCCGACACCCACGTGACCGTGATGTCGGCCGGGGCGACGTTGTCGGTGACCGAGATGTCGTAGTAGAGCCACGGCACGTCGTTCACGCAGCGGACGTAGGCACCGGAGTCGATCCGCTTGACGGGGACATCCACGTCGTCGCAGTCGTTCGTGGTGAACAGGTCGTCCTCATACACCTCGACGCACGCCTCATTGGGGATCGGGTCGCTGTCGAGCGGCGGGATCACCGGGGGCGGGTCGTCGGGGCCGACGGCAGGCGGCGCGTCGACCGGCACGACCGTGAAGAGCACCGGGATGGTGATCGTCGTGATCGTGCCCGGGCCGAACGGTCCGGCCGCCGTGGCGCTGAACTGGTTGCCGACCGTGTTCTCGGTGAAGTCGCCGCTGTCGGGATCGAAGGTCGCGGGCCCCGTGATCTCGAGCGTGTCGGGCAGCAGGTCGCTGACCACCACGTTCGTGACCGGCTCGGTGCCGTTGTTCGTCACGGTGAGCGTGTACTCGAAGGCATCGCCCTCTTCGACGGCCGTCTGGCCCTCGGGGAGCACGTACTCCTTGACGATGCCCACGTCGACCGGCTCGGCCACGTTCGTGACCTGGCAGTCCACGCGCGCGCCCAGCACGACCGTCGCGTCCGTCGCCTGGCCGCCGCGGATGCAGCCCCACGCTCCGTTCTCGTAGAACTGCAGGAGCGGGTTCGCGAGGCCGGTCGCGTTCGGCGTCTCGGACAGGTTGTAGGTGCCCGTCGGGACCGTGAACACGAGCTGGCCGCTGCCGATGCCGCCGACGTTCACGAGGCCCGCCGCCAGCACGTTCCACGCGTTCGCCTGCAACGGGGTGAGCCCGCCGAGGTCGATGTTCGCGAAGGCCGAGTTGTCGACGAACTTCTGCAGCCCGATCTGGCCGACCGGGATGTTCGTGCAGTCGTCGAGCTCGGTCACGATCGTGCCGTTGCCGAACGTCGCGCCGTTGAAGAAGCCGTTGCCGGTCTCCGAGGCCACGCAGTCCACGGTGTCGATCGACTGGATGTTCGCGACGAACGCCTGGATCGTGATGGTCCACACCTCGCTCGTGCCCGCGGCGATGGCGTCGCCGGAGGTGAGCGTCGTGTCGGTGTCGCCGTTCCACGTGGCGACGACGTCGCCGTCGGGATCAGTGGCCACCGCACTGGTGATGACGACGCCCGCCGGGAAGGCCGGCGTGTCGCTCAGGTCGTAGAACAGGTCGTCATCGCTGTCGTTCGTGACCGTGATCTCGTACTCGACCTCCCAGTTGCCGAGCCCGAGGTTCGTCGCCGGGCCGGTGACGAGCTTCTCGGCCGTCGCCTGTCCCGGCTCGTCGCACGCGCTCACCTCGGTGGGCAGCCCGTCGACCGTCAGCGTGCCGACGTTGCGGAATCCACCCTCCTCGACGTTCTCCTGGCTGCACTCGGTGGTCTCGTCCTCCCAGGCCTGCTCGGTCACGGTCGCGCCGACCGTGATCGCGTACTGGTGGGTGGTCCCCGGCGGCAGCACCACGTCGTCCGCGAGCGTCGCGGTCGTGGTCGCCGGCAGGTCGTCCCAGCTGCCCGAAGATCCGCCGGGGCCGGTCCAGGATGCCTCGTCGACCGTGATGCCCGACCCGAACAGGTCGAGGTCGTCCTCGAGATCGTAGGTGAGCGGCGACACCCCACTGAGGTTCCGGACCGCGAGGGAGTAGACGATCACCCAACTGCCGTCGGTCAGCTGCTCGGTGGAGGCCACCGTCTTCTCGACCGTGTACTCGGCCGGCTTGGCGGTGTTGACGATCTCGCAGGTCACCGTCTGGCCCGGCTCGAGGGTGACGTCTGAGCCCTCCAGCTGCGCCGGGGTGTTCGGGTCGGTGCTCGTCACCGTGCAGACCCAGTCACCCCCCTCGAACTCGTCGGACTCGGGGAAGTCCGCGGACTCGGCGAGCGTGTACGGCGTGTTCGAGTCGACCTCGCCCGTGGCGCCGCCGGCGCCCGAGAGCACCTCGGTGTCCCCGTCGGAGGCCGTGAGCGTCCAGAGGGTGGGCGGGAATTCTCCCGCGACCTCGGCCGGCTCGACGGTCTTCACGAGCGTGAGCTTCGGTGCGACATCCGTGTTCACGATCTCGCAGTCGACGCTCGCGCCGAGCTGCGTGACCGTGAGCGTGGCGTTCGTCGCGCCGGCACTGGTCACAAGGGTGAAGGCGTCCTCGCCCTGCGGCGAGGTACACGACCAGGTCTGCGAGACCTCGTAGGCGACGCCGTCCTCCCAGACGGTGGAGACCTCGTTGAGCGTGTAGCCCGTGTCGACCTGCACCGAACCGGTGGCGGAGCCGTCGCCGCTGAAGGCGTCGGCGTCGTCGCCGGCGTTCGTGCCGCTGAGCGTCCAGTCGGTGGCCACGGCGTCGCCGCCGTGCGCGTTGTCGACGATCTTCTCGAGCGTGACCTCCTGCTCGCAGTCGACCTCGTTCGTCACCGTGAACACGTTGTACGTGTCGACGAGGGTCTCGACGCCGGTTCCGTCGGTGCCGACGAGCTCGCAGCCCTCGGGGATGACGACGTCGGTCTCGTCGATCGACACCTCGTCGTCCTCCACGTAGGGCCTGTACTCCTCACCCCAGGCGACCGGGTCGCCGTCGAGCGTCGGCGTGGCCTCGAAGCCCTGGGGCAGCGCGTCGCTGTCCCAGGCGATCGGGTCGCCGCCGTCGATGACCCAGAGCTTCTGGAGCTCCACCACGACGGGAACGTCGAAGCAGGCCTCGGACTCGTAGTCGTCGCCCGAGACGACGAGCGCCCCGTTCAGCAGCCCCTGGCCGCCCTCACCGTCGCAGCGGTGCGAGGCGTCGCCCGGCACGTCGTCGACCGTGAACGACACCACGACCTGGAAGGTGTGGGTCACGCCGCCGGCGAGCGCCTGGTCCTCGACGACCGTGTCGTCGGTGGAGTCCGCGCCGTTCCAGGCGGGGTTCACCGTGACATCCGTGCTGGTGATCTCGCGATCGACGATCGTCACGTCCTCCGTGAAGTTCGGGGTGTCGCTGAGGTCGTAGACGAGGCCCTGGTCGGCACTGAGGTTCCGCACCGTGATCTGGTAGCCGGCCTCCCAGTGGTCGCCGACCTGCACCACGCCGCCGACCGTCGACTTCACGACCTCGGGCTGCGCGGGCAGGCCGCACCCGGTGTCGGTCTGGGTGGTCGCGCCCGAGGTGAGGGACGCCTCGTTGAGGAATCCGACGTTCGGAGCGCCGTCGGTCGGTGCGCAGCTGCCCGTGGTGGGATCCGCGAACGCCTCGGCGTCGACCGTCGCCGTGACCGTCACCGTGTAGGTGTCGACCKCGTCGATGCCGATGAGCTTGGGCGAGCCCACGATCGTCTCGGTCGGGTTCGCCTCGGGGTCGGCCCAGTCGCCGTCGTCGCCCTCGCCCGTCCACTCGGCGGAGAGGATCTCGACCTCAGGGCCGAAGCGCAGGGTGTCGCTCAGCGTGTACTTCGTGATGAAGTCGGCGTTGCCGGTGACGGTCACGTCGTAGACGGCGGTCCACACGCCGTCGGCGTCCTGGGTGACGACCGGGTCGCCCTTCGACACCGTCGGTACGCCGCCGTCGGTGATGTCGGTGCACTCCTCGTCGTCGCGGACGATCTCACCGCTCGTCAGCACGGCCTCGTTGAAGAAGCCCTTGCCAGGAGTGGGTGCGGCGACCGTGCACTCGAGGTCGGCCGGGGGCACGCTGCCCGACGGGACGTCGACGTTCAGCACGATCGTGAAGACGTCGGTCTCGCCGGCGGCGATCGGCTGGTCGGTCGCGATGACGATGTCCGTCGTGCCGTCGTAGGCCACGGTCGGGCCGCCGTCGATCACGTAGGAGTTGTAGATCACTCCCGCCGGGAACTGCGGGTCGTCGATGAGCGAGTAGAAGCTCGGCTTCGCCCCCGGCGCGGTGTTGGCGGCCGTGAGCGTGTAGCTGACGTTCCAGCTGCCGTCGGGCTGCTGGGCCGCAGTCGCCCCGGTCTTCGAGATGGTCGGAGCGCTCGGGCTGTCGCACGCGGTGTCGGTGGTGTCCTCGCCGCCCACCGTCAGCACGGCGGCGTTGTTGAAGGCGCCGTCGGTCGCGCCCGAGGGGCACGCGGTCTGGGCCGGGGTGAGGTCGGGGCCATCGAGGGCGATGCCCGTCACGGTGATCCGGTACGTCGTCGAGGCGTTGCCCGCGAGGTACGCGTCGACCGCGAGGTCGCCGGATCCGGCCCACGACGTCGGGTACGGCACGCCGTCCTTCGTGACGGCGTAGCCCGCTCCGCCCAGGTCGACGCCCGCACCGAAGTGGAGCTCGTCGGCCAGGGAGTAGGTGCCGCCGAACGCGTCCGTGTTCGTCACGACGAGGTCGTAGGCGATGGTCCAGAGGCCGTCGGCGCCCTGCGACACCGAGCCGAACACCACGGACTTCTCGTGCACGATGTCGGGGGTGTCCACGGTGACGCAGCCGGTTGCATCCGTCTCCTGGTTACCCGAGAGGAGCGTGGCCGTGTTGTTCAGTCCGTCGTCGGACGGGCACGTGTAGGCGGGGTCATCCGCCCCGATGCGCACCGTCACGGCGATCTGGTAGACGTGCTGGTCGACGCCCGGTGTGCCCGGCAGCGCGACGTTGTCGGCGAGGAGGGTGTTCGGAGCGAGACCGGTCCATCCGGGGACCGTGGGCACGGGCGCGGACACGACGGTCGCGGTGCCGACCACCTCGGCCGAGGCCGGGAGGTCGAGGGCGTCCCCGAGGTCGTAGATCACGCCGGTGGTGGCCGACGGGTTCGTCACGGTGATCGTGTACGGGAGCGTCCACGTGCCGTCGCCGTTCGCGACCGCCGCACCGCCAACCTTCGTGATGGTCGGGTTGACCGGCTGGGCGCACGCGTCATCCTCGCCGACGGTCTGCCCGTTCACCGAGAGGGTCGCGGTGTTCAGGAATCCGCCGCTGTCACCCGACGTGGGTGCCGGGCAGGCGAGCTCGTTCTCGGGATCGGCGAACGCACCGGCATCGACCGTGGCCTGGACCACCACGGTCCACGTGTCGGTCGCACCGGCGGGCAGAGACCTGCCGGCCGTGAACGTCTGCACGCTGCCGAAGCCACCGGCGAACGGATGCGACGGGCCGCCGTTCGGCTCGGCGTAGTCGGCGTCGAGGATCGTGATGTCGCCGCCGAAGCCGAGCTGGTCGGCCAGTCCGTAGGTGACCGGAGCGAACGCGCTCGGGTTCTTCACATCGATCGTGTAGGTGATGGTCCAGGTGCCATCGGCGTTCATGACCGGCACGGCCACGTTCTTCACGACCGTCGGCGTGAACGGCTTCAGCGTGTTGGTGACGACGCAGGCCACCGAGTCGCCGGCGCTGAGGGCGCCCACGGCCGGGCCGGGAACATTGGGGCCGCCGTTCTTCGAGCACTGCCAGGTGCCGGCCTGGAACTGGTCGGCGTTGGGCAGGGCCGTCGTCTCGGCGAGGGTCAGGGCGACGCCCGCGGGCACCGTGACGAATCCGGGGGTGCCACCGGCACCGGATGCCACGACCGCGGCTGTGTCGTTCCGGGTCGCGCTCAGCGTCCAGGCGGTGTCGGGCGCGACGCTGCCGGTCACGACCTTGTCGAGGGAGAGCTTCGGCGGGATCGGACGGTTCGTGATCACGCACGTGGCGCTGTCGAGCGCCGGAAGGGTGACGGTCGTCGTCGTGACGTACGTGCCGTTCGGGCCGGTGTTGCACTGGATGGAGACCTGCTCCCAGCCGGCGGGGCCGCCGGACTCGGAGATCGTGTAGGCCTTGCCCGGGCGGACGGAGATGGTCTGGCCCGTGGTGACCGTCTGAGCGTTCAGCCCCGGGACCGCCGGCGCGTTGGGGGTGGCGGTGAGGTTCCACGCGGCGGGGTTCGCCGTGATGCCGTCGATCGGCTGGAGCGTCTTCACGAGCGTGAGCCGCGCGGTCTGGTTGACCGCCGTGCACTGCACCCAGTTGCCGAAGCCGACGTTCACGCCGCCGTTCAGGCCGCCCGCGTTGCCGCCGGTCGGCTGGCCGTTGGCATCGAGCGGCACGCACGCCCAGCTGCCCGTGGAGCCGGGCACGGAGAGCACCGGGTCGCGGTTGTCGAGCTGCGTGTACCGCGGGTCGCCGCCGGACTCGGCGAGCGGGTAGACGACACCGGGCGTGATCGTGCCGGTGACGCCGGAGCCGCTGTCCTGGCCTTCGGGGAACGCGAGGGCTCCACCGCCGGGCGTCAGGGCGTCGAGCGTCCACAGGTTCGTGGGCACGGCGTCATCCGCCACGTCCTTGCGCAGCGTGAGGCGCGTCGGACAGGTCACCGTATTGGTGATCTGCACCGTGTTGGCCCCCGCCACGAGCTGGAGCTGGTAGGGGTTCGCCAGCGGCACGTTCGTGCCGCTGCCGTTGACCTGGGTGACCGTCTTGCTGACGACCTGGCACAGGGTCGGGAGGGCGCCGAGCGTCTCGTTGATCGGGATGGTCTGGCCGGCGGAGAATCCGCCGACGACGTTGCCGAAGCCGGTGCCCTGGCCGTTCACCACGGCGTTGCCGGTGAGGGCGGGGTTCTGTCCGTGCGGGATCGCCGGCTGGCCGTTGATCGCCCAGAGCTTGTTGACAACGACCGTGGCGGCCGGGTTGGGCGCCTGGTTGTAGAAGGTGCAGCTGACGGCCGTGCTCGGGCTGACCGGCACGTTGACGCCGGGCTGTCCGGGCACGGTGTTGTTGTTGGTCACGCCGGCGATGATCGGCTGGGCGGGGTCGGTGAGGTTGCGACAGACCGCGTTGAGGCCCGACTGCGGCAGGCCGGTGAATCCCGCCTGCATCGTCTCTCGCACGACCACGGTGCCCGTCGTCGTGCCACCCGTGAAGACCAGCGGGTAGTTGATCGAGCCGGTGCCGGCACCGGTCTGGCCGTTGGCGGGGTTCGGCGCGCCGACCGTGACGCCCGCGGTCGGGTTCGTGGCCGAGATGGCCCAGCCGCCGGTGGGCTGCGCCTGCTGGATCGTGCCGCCCGGCGGCACGACCTGCTTCACCACGCTCACGGATCCCTGGCAGTTGCCGAGGGCGAGCTGGCGGAGGGCGGCGCCGGCGGCGGCATAGTTCGCGGTCTGGTAGTAGTCGGCGGTGCCCGGGTTGCTGCCGTTGTAGGCGGTCGGTCCCGAGATCGCGCGGAGATTGAGGGCCGTGTCGACGTTGCTCACGCCGTTGCCCACGCCGAGCGCGATGACCCGCGTGTTCTCGGCCTTGATCGCGTTGGCCGAGAAGATGGCGTTCTCGACCTCGCGCACCCGGGTGAAGTCGCCGGGGTCGGTCTCGGAGCCGTAGACCGTCGGGTTGCCGTCGGTGAGGACGATCGCGACGTCGTACGCCGTCGGCGAGACGGCGACCTGGTGCAGGCCGCGGTCCCAGTTGGTGTTGCCGTTCGTCGGGGCGGTGAGGCCGTTGATCCAGCCGTTGACGGTGGCCGCGCCGGCTGCCGTCGACACGGCCGTGATGGGCCGGTTCTGGTTGTTGCTGTTGTTCGCGGGGGCCGCCGAGGCGAACGTGAACAGGCCGACGTTCGAGGGGGTTCCCACGAGCGCGTCGACGAGGGTGGTTCCGGCCGCACGGGCCTGCGCGATCGAGGAGTTCACCGAACCCGACAGGTCCATGACCAGGGCCACGTCCAGGCCGCACTGTTGGGGGGCGGCCACGTTGTTGCGCGAGGTCTGCCAGACGCCGCCGGATGCGTCGCGGTTGGTGTTGCCCGAGCTCACCATGAACTCGGCGGGCGGGGTGGTGGTGTAGGTCTGCCCCTGGCGGATCTGCCACGTGTTGCCGTTCTGCGGCCGGAGACCCACGCGGAAGCTGTAGCTGGTCGCCTGGTTGTCGCCGCCGAAGGCGTCGCCGGTGCGCAGCGTGGGGTTCGTGAAGTATCCGGCGGGAGCGGCGATCTGGCGGACCCACATCTCGCGGTCGCGGTTCACACCGCCCTGATCGGTGTCGGGGACGACGAAGCTGCAGTCGCCCGCGGCATCCGCGGTACAGCTGAAAAGCAGCGTGCCGCCCGTGCGGGCGGTGTACAGCCCGAGCTGCACCCCTGGGAGCGCCGAAATCGAGTTCGGGTCGGCGGTGCTGCGCACGTCGCCGGTGCGCACGGTGATGACCGCGTTGTCGCCCGTGGCCGGGGGAACGGCGAACACGCCGACGTCGCCCTGCGCCTCGTCGGGGGCGGYCTTGCGCTGCTGCGGTGCGTCCGTCGGCTCGTCGGTCTCCGACGGCTCCTCGGTGGAGGTCTCGTCGCCGGGCTCGTCGGTCGGCTCCGCGTCTTCGTCGGCCGGCGTCGGCGTCGACTCGGCGGGGTCGGTGGCCGGGTCGGTCGACGGGTCCGTCGCCGCGGGAGACTCCTCCGTCGGTGCGACCGTCGTCGTCGCCTCCGAGGTCTCGCTCGTCGAGGCATCCGTACCCGGATCGTCAGCCGGATMGGCGAACGCCATCGTCGGCAGGCCGATCGCCAGCAGGCCCGCGACCGCGACGACGGCGACGGCCCCGCGGAACGTGCGCTTGCGCCGCTCGACCCGCTCTCGACGGCTTCGGCGCGTGGTGGAGGCGCCAGTGGATGAGGAACGGTCGAACAAGCTGTCCATGGTTGTCGAACCTTCGCGTCGGGGGGCGGCGCAGATCTGAGGATTGCGCAACTGCGCCGAGTCAAGCAGAGCGAACGGGGGACACGACAGGGTGCACTCGACACCAATACGGGGGACATGGTCCGCTTCGAAAGCGCACCTGATCAGGCACTGCGAAATCGTGTCACCCGAAGACGGGGTACGTGTCCCCCGGCACGCGACGTCCGATCGGGGGACGCGCTGGAGACACAGCGTGAACCCGAGCTC
>NZ_JBFUCL010000127.1:0-9635 GCF_056405255.1 Agromyces sp. P1_H4
GGCCCGCGCTGCCGACGCCCATGAGGCCGATCAGCGGCGAGATGACCCCGGCGAGGCCGAAGTTCAGCGCGCCGAGCAGCGACGCGGCCGTGCCGGCCTCGGCGCCGTGGTGCGCGAGGGCGAGCACCTGCACCGCGGGGAACGAGAACCCGCAGGCGAGGATGTAGAACCACAGCGGGATCGCGACCCCCCAGAAGCCGGCCTGGGCGCCGTCGAGCACGATGATGGCAATCGCCATGGCGAGGTGCACCATCGTCATGATCGCGAGGATCCACTGCGGCTGCACCGACCCGCGCATAAGGCGCGAGCTCGTCTGCACGCCGATGATGATGCCGATGGAGTTCACCGCGAACAGCAGTCCGTACTGCTGCGCGCTGAAGTGGTAGACCTCTTGGAACAGGAACGACGACGTCGAGAGGTAGCCGAAGAGGCCCGTGAACGTCATGCCGCCGACGATCGCCGCGCCGAGGTACACGCGGTCGCGGAAGAGCGCCGCGTAGCGGTCGCGCAGCGTCGAATGCCCGGCGACGTGGCGGCGTGACTTGGGCAGGGTCTCGACGATCAGGAACGCGACCGCGAGCAGCACCACGGCGCCGTAGATCGCGAGCACGACGAACACGCCGCGCCAGTCCATGACGTTGAGCAGCTGCGAGCCGATGACGGGCGCCAGCACGGGCGCGAGTCCGTTGACGAGCGCGAGCCGCGAGAGCATGCGCACCAGCGGCTTGCCGCCGAACAGGTCGCGCACCATCGCCATGGCGACCACGCCGCCCGCGGCCGCGCCGAAACCCTGCAGCAGGCGGAAGGCCATCAGCCAGGCGATGTCGGGGGCGAGCGCCGCCGCGACGGATGCCGCGATGTGCAGTGCCGTGGCGAGGATGAGCGGCAGCCGGCGACCGACCTTGTCGCTCCACGGTCCGACGATGAGCTGGCCGAGGCCGAAGCCGATCATCGTGCCGGTGAGGGTGAGCTGCACCGCAGCCGCGTTGACGCCGAGCTCGGACTGCAGCACCGGGAACGCCGGCAGGTAGAGGTCGATCGTGAACGGCCCGAGCGCGGTGAGCGCGCCGAGCACGAGCACGTAGACGAGGCGCTGGCGGCGGGAGAGGAGGTCGCCGGGGTGCGCGGGCGCCGAGTAGTCGTCGGGCCGGATGATGGGAATGGAGGCGGTTGAGGACATGCTGATCCTGGGCGTGCTCGAGTGCGGCGGCGCACGCCCTCGGACGCCGGGAAACAGGAACGACGGCATCCACGCGGGATGCCGTCGTGAGGCGATCTCGGCCGTCGGGCGGCCTCGAATCGATTCGACTGTGAACGATTCTAGCGGATGCCTCCCCCCACCACGCAACGGGGAATGCGCATCCCGAGCGTTTCGGTCAGCCCTCCTGGAGCGGATCCGCGAGCAGCCGTTCGAACGCGAGCTCGGCGGCGCCGATCGCCAGCCGGTCCTCGCCGAGGGCGGCCACCCGGATGACGAGCTCCTCCCCGGCGGCGGGCATCGCCTGCGCGGCGACCGCCGCGGCGAGGGCGTCGGGGTCGCTCTCGGCCACCGTGGCGAGGAACCCGCCGAGCACCACCAGCGACGGGTTCAGCACGTTGACGGCGTTGGCCAGGGCGGTCGAGAGGATGCGGCGCTGCCGCGCGAGCTCGGCCGCGACCTCGATCGCCTCGGGGGCGTCGGGCGCAGCCAACGCGGCCGCGAGGGCCGATGCGAGCGTCGGCTCGTCGGCGGCCGGGAGCCCGACGACGGCGAGCAGGCGGGCGCGGCTCACCTCGTCCTCGAGCACGCCGCCGGTGGCGCGACGATCCTCGGCCGACGGGATGCCCGGTCGGTTCTGGCCGAACTCGCCGGCGTAGCCGCCCGAGCCGCCGATCGGCTGCCCGTGCACGATGAGGCCGCCGCCGATGCCGCTCGCGCCGCCGTTGAGGTAGACGATGTCGTCGACGCCGCGACCGGCTCCGAAGAGGTGCTCGGCGAGGGCGCCGAGGCTGGCGTCGTTGCCGACGAACGCGGGCAGGCCGGTGGCCTCCTCGACGAGGGTGCGCAGCGGGGCATCCGTCCACTCCAGGTGCGGCGCCAGCCGGATGAGGCCGTCTGACGCCCGCACGAGTCCGGGCACGGCGAGGCCGACCGCGACCATCCGGCTGGAGCGGAGCACGTCGCCGCGCCAGCGCTCGATGGTGCGCCCCACGAGGTCGGCGGTCTCCTCCGGCGTGATGAGGTGGTCGACCTCGAGGCGCTCGCGCACGGCGATGCGCCCGTCGAGGCCGACCGCGGCGATCGTGACGGCGTCGACCTCGGGGTTCACGGTGACGGCCATCACGTCGGGGTGCGGGGCGACGACCGGCGAGGGCCGGCCGACGCGGTTGGTCGGGTCGGGCGCCCGCTCCTCCACGAGGCCCGCGTCGACGAGCTCACCGGCGAGGGCGGCCACGGTGGAGCGGTTGAGCCCAGTCGCCGCGGTGAGGCGGGCGCGCGAGAGCGGCCCCTCGAGGTGCACGAGCGCGAGGAGTTTCGAGAGGTTTCGACGGTGGACGCCATCGAAGGTTCCGGGCCGGTCTGCCACGCGACCACTCTAGGGGCGGGCGGATTCGGCGTCCCAGCGGCGCGCCCAATTTGTTGCGCTTGACCCCAAATGCGAAGCCACGTACTATTCGAGGCGTCCAGATCACTTTCGACGTAGTCGTCGAAACTTTCGAGAGGTTCAAAGATGAACAGACGCAGCATGACACGGCTCGTCACGCTGGGAGCCGTGGCCGCACTCGCCGTCGGCACCCTCGCCGGGTGCGCCGCCGGAGGTGACGACTCGGGCGACGGTTCGACCGAGCTGAGCTTCTGGCACAACTCCACCACCGGCCCCGGCAAGGCCTACTGGGAGCAGACCGCCAAGGACTTCGAGGCGGAGCACCCGGGCGTCGACATCAAGATCCAGTCCATCCAGAACGAGGACATGGACGGCAAGCTCCAGACCGCCCTGAACTCCGGTGACGCACCCGACATCTTCATGGCGCGCGGCGGCGGCAAGCTCGCGGCCGTCGTCGAGGCCGGCCAGGTGCAGGACCTCACCGACCAGCTCTCCGATGACACGAAGACGGCGCTCGGCGACGCCTCGCTCGCCGCCCTCTCGGTCGACGACAAGATCTACGGCGTGCCGTCCTCGGTGCTCCCCGGCGGCATCTACTACAGCAAGGACCTGTTCGCCCAGGCCGGCATCACCGCCCCGCCCACGACCTTCGACGAGCTGAGCGAGGACGTCGACAAGCTCAAGGCCGCCGGCGTCGCCCCCATCGCGCTCGGCGCCAAGGACGCGTGGCCGGCCGCCCACTGGTACTACTTCTTCGTGCTGCGGGAGTGCTCGGAGGACGTCGTGGCCGGACTTGCCACCGACCCCGACTTCTCCGACGAGTGCTTCCTCCGCGCCGGCCAGGACCTCGCGGACTTCGCCGCGACCGAGCCCTACAACGAGGGCTTCCTCACGACCTCCGCGCAGCAGGGCGCCGGCTCGTCGGCCGGCCTGGTCGCCAACCACAAGGCCGCCATGGAGCTCATGGGCGCATGGGACCCGGGAGTGATCGCCTCGCTCACGCCTGACGAGAAGCCGCTCGCCGACCTCGGCTGGTTCCCCTTCCCGGCCGTCGACGGCGGCGACGGCGGCGAGGGCGCGATGATGGGTGGCGTCGACGGCTACAGCTGCTACGTCGATGCACCCAAGGAGTGCGCCGAGTTCCTCGAGTTCGCCTCGCAGAAGGCGCAGCAGGAGGCCTACGCCGACGCGTTCGTGACCCTGCCGGCGAACAAGGACGCCCAGGGCGTCGTGACCGACCCCGCGCTGCAGGAGGTGCTCGCGTCGTACAACGACGCGCCGTACGTCTCGGTGTGGCTCGACACGCTGCTCGGCCAGAACGTCGGCAACGCACTGAACGTGGGTGTCGTCGACCTGCTCGCCGGCAAGGGTGACGCCCAGGGCATCGTCGACGCCGTCGAAGACGCCATCAAGAAGGGCTGAGAGGCTCTCGCACCATGAACGTTCGCACCAGCTCCCCCGCACCGAGGCGAGCCCCGGCGGACGACGTGCGGGCCGGGGACGAGCTCTCGCCCCCGGCCCTGCGCCGGGCCGGCGACGCGCCGGCCCCGGTCGCGCGTCGCAGCCGGCGCGACTGGCGGAAGGTCCTCGAGATCGCCGTGCTCGTCGGCCCGGCCCTCGTGATCTTCCTCGGCTTCGTCATCTTCCCGGTCGTCATGGCCGGCTACTACGGCTTCTTCAAGTGGAAGGGCTACGGTCCGCCCACCGACTTCATCGGCCTGCAGAACTACGTCACGATCTTCCAGGACCCCACGTTCCAGGAAGCCCTCTGGCACAACCTCGTCATCGTCGTGATGTCGCTCGTGCTGCAGGGCCCGGTGGCGCTGCTGCTCGCACTGCTCCTCAACCGTCCGATGCGCGGCCAGTCGCTGATCCGGGTGCTCATCTTCGTGCCCTACGTCATCGCCGAGGTCGTGGTCGGCACCGGCTGGAGCCTCATGCTCCAGTCCGACGGCGCCCTCAACGGCCTGCTCGACAAGGTCGGCCTCGGCGCCTTCACCCAGGACTGGCTCTCGAACCCCGACCTCGCGATCTGGACGCTGCTGGGCATCATCACGTGGAAGTACGTCGGCTTCGCCGTCATCCTCTTCCTCGCCGGACTCCAGGGCATCCCGCAGGAGCTCACCGAGGCCGCGCAGATCGACGGCGCGTCGTACTGGCAGATCCAGCGGCGCATCACGCTGCCGCTGCTCGGTCCGACCCTGCGCATCTGGGCGTTCCTGTCGATCATCGGCTCGCTGCAGCTGTTCGACCTCGTGTACATCATCTGGGGCCAGTACATCGCCTCGACCGCGGGCACCTCGACGATGGCGACCTACATGGTGGCCAACGGCCGCAACGCCGGCAACTACGGCTACGGCAACGCGGTCGCGGTCGTGCTCTTCCTCATCTCTCTCGTCGTCGCCCTCGTCTACCAGCGCTTCGTGCTGCGCCGTGACACGGCCGGCGCCCTCACCGAACGGAGCGAGCCATGACCGCCTCGGCCATCGCCATCCCACGGGCCAGACGACCGCGCAACGGCCGGCTGCCCTGGGGCAGCCCCGCGATCTACTTCGGCGCCCTCGTGGTCATCGCGCTCATGCTGGCGCCGATCCTGTACATCATCATCGGCGGCTTCCGCACCAACGCGCAGATCACCGCGGACCCCTCGGGCATGCCCGACCCCTGGGTCACGAAGAACTACGCCGGAGTGCTCAGCAGCACGACCTTCTGGGGCGAGGTGGCGAACTCCACGGTGGCCGCCGTCGTCACGACGATCGGGGTCGTCGCGCTCGGGCTCATGGCGAGCTACGTGCTCGCCCGCTACCAGTTCAAGGCGCGCGGGCTCCTCTACGCGCTCTTCGCCGCCGGCCTGATGTTCCCGATGACCGTGGCCATCACGCCGCTGTACATCGTGGTGCGCAACCTCGGCCTGATGAACTCGCTGGCCGGCATCATCCTGCCCCAGATCGCCTTCGCCCTGCCGACGACGATCATCATCCTGGTGCCGTTCCTGCGCGCCATCCCCGACGAGATCGAGGAGGCCGCCTCCATCGACGGCGCCTCGCGGCTCGGGTTCTTCTGGCGCATGGTGGTGCCGCTGGCGCTGCCGGGCGTCATCACCGTCGGCATCCTCGCCTTCATCGCGAGCTGGAACAGCTACATCCTGCCGCTGTTCATCCTGAACAACGAGGACAGCTTCACCCTGCCGCTCGGCGTGCAGGCGTTCGCCTCGCAGTACTCGGTCGACACCGCCAAGGTGCTCGCCTTCACGTCGCTGTCGATGATTCCCGCCCTCATCTTCTTCAGCATCTTCGAGCGCCGCATCGTCGGCGGCCTCACCGGGGCGGTGAAGGGATGACCGAGCCGATGACGTCGATCCAGTCCTCGACGACGGATGCCGCGGCGGATGCCACGTCGACGACGGATGCCGCGAGCGACCGCGTGACGACGGATGCCCCGTGGCGCGACCGGTCGCTGACCCCGACCGCCCGTGCGAGCGCCCTCATCGCCGAGCTCACCCTCGAGGAGAAGATCGCCCAGCTCTACGGCATCTGGATGGGGGCCTCGGCCGACGGCGCCGACGTGGCACCCCACCAGCACGAGATGACCGGCGACGTCGACCTCGATACCCTGCTCCCCAAGGGACTCGGCCAGGTCACCCGCGCCTTCGGCACCGCGCCCGTCGACGCGGCGGTCGGCGCCCAGTCGCTCGCCCGGCTGCAGGAGCGCATCGTCGCGTCGAGCCGGTTCGGCATCCCGGCGCTCGTGCACGAGGAATGCCTCGCCGGCTTCGCCGCCCACGGCGCGACCGCGTATCCGGTGCCGCTGTCGTGGGGCGCCACCTTCGATCCCGGCCTCATCGAGCAGATGGCCCGCCGGATCGGCGCCGACATGCGCTCGGTCGGCGTGCACCAGGGGCTCGCCCCGGTGCTCGACGTCGTGCGCGACGCGCGATGGGGCCGCGTCGAGGAGACCATGGGCGAAGACCCCTACCTCGTCGGCACGGTCGGCACGGCGTACGTGCGCGGGCTCGAGGCATCCGGGATCGTGGCGACGCTCAAGCACTTCGTCGGGTACTCGGCGTCGCGGGCGGGCCGCAACCTGGCGCCCGTCTCCGTCGGGGCACGGGAGCTCGCCGACGTGCTGCTGCCGCCGTTCGAGATGGTGGTGCGCGAGGCGAAGCCGCGTTCGGTGATGAACGCCTACACCGACCTCGACGGCGTGCCCACCGCCGCCGACCGCGACCTGCTCACCGGACTCCTGCGCGAGACGTGGGGCTTCGACGGCACCGTCGTCGCCGACTACTTCTCGGTCGCGTTCCTGCAGACCCTGCACGGCACCGCCGGCGACCTCGGCGAGGCGGCCGCGGCCGCGCTCGAGGCCGGCATCGACGTGGAACTGCCCACCGTGCACGCCTTCGGCGAGCCGCTCATGCATGCCGTGGCCGACGGCCGCGTCGACGAGGCGGTCGTCGATCGGGCCCTGCTGCGCGTGCTCGTGCAGAAGGTCGAGCTCGGCCTGCTCGACGACCCGGCCGCGCCGCCCGCGGCGAGCGCTGCCAAGGGCACGATCGACCTCGACCCCGCCGAGAACCGCGCGCTCGCCCGTCGCATCGCCGAGCAGGCGATCGTGCTGCTGCACAACGACGGCACGCTGCCCGTGGCTGCCCCTGCCCGCATCGCGGTGATCGGCCCGACCGCCGACGACCCGCTCGCGGTGCTCGGCTGCTACGCGTTCCCCACGCACGTCGGCGTGCACCACCCGGAGAGCGGCCTGGGCATCGAACTCCCCACGCTCGTCGAGGCGCTGCGCGCGGAGTTCCCGGACAGCGAGATCACGCTCGCGCCGGGGACCTCGATCGACGGCGCGGAGATCGACGGCATCCCGCACGCGGTCGAGCTCGCGGCATCCGCCGACCTCGTCGTGCTCGCCCTCGGCGACCGCGCCGGCCTCKTCGGCCGGGGTACCAGCGGTGAGGGCTGCGACGCCGAGAGCCTCGACCTGCCCGGTGCGCAGGGAGCGCTGCTCGAGGCCGTGCTCGACGCCGGCACGCCGACCGTGCTCACACTGCTCGCGGGCCGTCCGTACGTGCTCGGAACGGCACCCGAACGTGCCGCCGGCGTCGTGCAGGCGTTCTTCCCCGGCGAGGAGGGCACGCGCGCCGTGGCGGCCATCCTCTCGGGACGGGTGAACCCGAGCGGGCGCCTGCCCGTGAGCGTGCCGGCCACGCCCGGTGCGCAGCCGTCGACCTACCTGGCGTCGACGCTCGCGCGCAGCAACGGCGTGTCCAACATCGACCCGACCGCGAGGTACCCCTTCGGACACGGGCTCGGCTACACGACGTTMGCCTGGCGCGACCTCGAGGTGACGGCGGGCGAGGCGTCGACCGACGGCGCACTGCGGCTGTCGCTCACCGTCGAGAACACCGGCGACCGCCCGGGTGCCGAGATCGTGCAGCTGTATCTGCACGACCCGGTGGCCTCGGTCGTGCGACCCGTGCAGCGGCTGGTCGGGTTCGAGCGCGTGGAACTGGCCCCCGGGGCATCCGTTCGCCTCGACGTCGAGGTGCCGGCCGCGCTCGCCTCGTTCACCGGCCGCGACGGCCGACGCATCGTCGAGCCCGGCTCGCTCGTGCTGGGCTTCGGACGGTCGAGCGCCGACCTGCCCCTGCAGGCGGAGGTCGAGCTCGTCGGCCCCGTGCGCGTCGTCGACCACACCCGCGCCTTGCACCCCGTGTGGTCGGCCCAGCCGATCGGCCATGCCTCGCCGTGACCGCCGCACGCAACCCGGTGCTGCCGGGATTCCACCCCGATCCCAGCATCTGCCGGGTGGACGACGAGTTCTTCGTGGTGACCTCGACGTTCGAGTACTTCCCGGGGCTGCCCGTGCACCGCTCCCGCGACCTCGTCGAGTGGGAGCTCGTGGGCCACGCGGTGCACCGCGAGGAGCAGCTCGACCTGTCGTCCGTGGCGGCGTCGGGTGGGCTCTTCGCGCCGACGATCCGCCACCACGACGGCCGGTTCTTCGTCGCCTGCACGCTCGTGGGCGGCGAGGGCCGGCAGGGCAGCTTCGTGCTCACCGCAACGGATCCGGCCGGACCGTGGTCGGACCCGTCGTGGATCGAGGACGCGCCGGGCATCGACCCGTCGATCCTGTTCGACGACGACGAGCGGGCGTGGTGGTGCGGAACGCGCCTCGCCGACCCCGGCGACTGGCCCGAGCAGACCGAGGTGTGGGTGCGCGAGCTCGACGTCGCCACGATGACGCTCGTCGGCGAGGAGCACGTGGTCTGGCACGGGGCGGTCGAGGGCGCCGTGTGGGCGGAGGGTCCGCATCTCTATCGCGGCATCGGCGACGCGGGCGAGGGCGTCCTGCTCCTCGCGAGCGAGGGCGGCACCGAGCGCCACCACGCCGTGAGTGCCGCGCGCGGCCCGAGCCCGATCGGACCGTTCACCGGGTCGAAGGCGAATCCCCTGCTCACCCACCGCCATCTCGGCGGCGCGGTCGACGTGGCGAATGTCGGCCATGCCGACCTCGTCGACGACGGCCGCGGCGGATGGTGGGCGACGGCGCTGGCGACGAGGCGGCTGCCCCGGGGCGACGGCGGCGAGGCGCGAGCCGACGCGCTGCAGGGCCGCGAGACGTGGCTCGTCCCCGTGGCGTTCGAGGACGGCTGGCCCGTGTTCGCGCCGGGATCCGGCCGTCTCGCCGAGGAGGTCGAAGTGCCGTGGGCCGAGGCGCCCGCGCCCGACCCGATCGCCCTGGCCGACGACTTCGACGGCCCGTCGCTGCATCCCGAACTGCTGCAGGTGCGCACCGCCCCCGGTGCACCCCGCGCCCGGCTCGGCGAGCGCCTGGGATTCCTGCGCCTCTCCGCCGTGTCGCGCGCCCTGCAGCGGCCGGTCGCGCACGCCTTCGCGGGCTTCCGCCTCGAGCAGCCGGTCGCGACGCTCGCGACGGTCGTCGAGATTCCGGATGCCGCGTCGCCGGGCCTGCTCGCCGGGCTGGCGCTGCGGCTGACCGACGACCGATTCGTGACGCTCGGCGTTCGCGCGGGCACGGCCGACC
>NZ_JBFUCL010000128.1:0-9608 GCF_056405255.1 Agromyces sp. P1_H4
CCTCGATGCCGGCGTGCACGTCGTCTGCGAGAAGCCGGCTGCGCTCTCGCTCGACCAGCTCGACGCGATGACGGATGCCGCGGCGCGCAACGACCGCCGCCTCGCGGTCGTATTCCAGCAGCGCACCGGCTCGGCTGCGGCGCACGTGCGGGGCCTCCTCGACTCGGGCGCGCTCGGGCGACCGCTCGTCGCGACGTGCCAGACCCTGTGGTTCCGGGATCCGGCCTACTTCGAGGTGCCCTGGCGAGGAAAGTGGGCCACCGAGGGCGGCGGCCCCACCCTCGGCCTCGGCATCCACCAGATCGACCTGCTCGCGTGGTTGCTCGGCGACTGGGCGAGCGTGCAGGGCCAGCTCTGGCGCCTGGATCGCGAGACGCAGATGGAGGACGTGTCGACGGCGGTGGTCTCGTTCGCCGGCGGAGCCGTGGCATCCGTCATCACCAGTGCCCTCTCACCGCGCGAGACGAGCTCGATCCGCATCGACACCGAGCTCGCCACCGTCACGGTCGACCACCTCTACGGGCACGGCCACGAGCACTGGCGCATCACCCCGGCTCCGCACGTCGACCCCGAGACGGCCGCCGACTGGGCGCTTCCCGAGGTCGAGGAGGCGAGCGGGCACGGGCCGCTCGTGCGCGACATCTACGCGTCGCTGCAGTCGGGCGCGCCGCTGCCGTCGACCGCGTCGGATGCCGCGCGCTCGTTCGAGATCGTCACCGCGATCTACTCCTCGGCGGCCTCGGGCGCCCTGGTCACTCCCACGACCCTGCGCGACGACGCGGACCGGCGGCGGAGCCTGGAGAGCCCGGTCACCGACCTGCGCCGGGGCTGACCGGGATGCCCGCCGACGCGCCCGACGACGCGCTGTTCCACGACCCCGTGTACGACGGCGCGACCGATCCGACCGTCATCCGCCACCGCGACACGGGGGAGTGGTGGATGTTCTACACCCAGCGTCGCGCGACGGTCGACGAGCCCGGCGTCGCCTGGGTGCACGGGTCGCGCATCGGCGTGGCCCGGTCGCGCGACGGCCTCGCCTGGCGCTACGACGGCACCGTCGCCGGGCTCGAGCTCGGCGCCGGGCCCGCGACGCACTGGGCGCCCGAGGTGATCGACGACGGCGAGCGGTACCGGATGTACCTCACCGTCATCGACGGCATCCCCGACCGCTGGGAGGGTCACGCGCGCCGCATCGTCGAGTACGCGAGCGACGACCTCGAGCGGTGGTCGGTGGTGGGCGAGATCCCGTTGAGCTCCGACCGGGTCATCGACGCGTGCGTCGCGCACTGCCCCGACGGGCGGTGGCGGCTCTGGTACAAGGACGAGGCGGACGACTCGACCACCTGGGTCGCGGCGAGCGACGACCTCGCGGCATGGCGGGTCGAGGGACGCGCGATCGGCGGCCGGCCGCACGAGGGGCCGAACGTGTTCGAGCTCGGCGGCTGGTGGTGGATGCTCGTCGACGAGTGGCGCGGCATGGGCGTGCACCGGTCGCGCGATGCGGTGACGTGGCAGCGCCAGGGCGGGCCCGACGACGTGATTGTCGGGGCGCCCGGGTCACGGGACGGCGACGCGACGTTCGGCCGGCACGGGGACGTGGTCGTCGAGGGCGACCACGCCGTGCTGTACTACTTCACGCACCCGCACTGGGACGGCTCGGAGCTCGGCTCCAGCGACGACTCCGCGGCCCGGCTCAGCGCCGTGTTCTCGGCGCCGCTGCGAGTTGTGGACGATCGGCTCGTGTGCATCCGCGATGCCCTGAACGCCGAAACGTCACTTGACCGGGTGATTCGCCCGGTGTGACCGGCGCAGCCGCGGCATCCGATAACGAATTGAAACGATTTTCTGGATTCAGTTGACCCACCTGCCCGCCTGAGCTATCTTTGGGGAAGCGCTTTCCCATGGCGTGACATGCACCAGGCAGACAGAGACGTTTTCATCCCGGGAGGACAACGATGTTCAACATTCGCAAGCGCCGCATGGCGGCCGCCGCAGCGGCGATCGCCGCGAGCGCGGCCCTCGTGCTGACGGGCTGCTCGGGCGGCAGCGGCGGCAGCGAGGCGGCCGCGACCTACGACCCCGACGAGAAGGTCACGCTGAACCTCGCCTTCTGGGGCAACGACGTTCGTGCCGCGCTCTACGACGAGGCCATCGCCGCCTTCAACGAGGAGTACCCGAACATCACCGTCAACTCCTCGTTCCTCGGCTTCCCCGAGTTCTGGGAGAAGCGCCAGACCGAGGCGGCCGGTGGCGGCCTGCCCGACGTCATGCAGTTCGACTACTCGTACCTGCGCCAGTACTCCGAGAACGGGCTCCTGCTCGACCTCGAGCCGTACCTGGGTAACATCATCGACACCGAGCCCCTCGCCGACAACATCCTGCAGATCGGCGTCGTCGACGGCGAGACCACCGGCATCCCCACCTCCACCAACGCGTGGGGCCTCTTCACGAACCCGAAGCTGCTCGAGCAGGTCGGCGTCGAGGAGTTCGAGGGCGGCAGCTGGGAGGACTACTCCGACTGGATGGCCGAGGTCAGCGAGGCCGGCGGCGGCGCGCTCTGGGGCGGCACCGACTACACCGGCCGCATCCAGAACTTCGAGATCCAGCAGCGCGCCAAGGGCGAGGACCTCTTCACCGAAGACGGTGAGCCCAACTTCACCGAGAAGGACCTCGCCGCGTTCTGGGAGCAGGGCGAGGACGTGCGCGCCAACACCATCCCGCAGCAGCGACTCGAGGAGATCTACCCGGTCTCCGGCTTCGACGCCGCGCTCACCACGAGCGAGCTCACCTGGGACAACTTCGGCGCCGGCTACCTCGGCAACCTCGGCGAGGGCTACACCGAGCTGGGCCTCGTCGCCCCGCCGGTGACCGAGGAGGGCGCGAAGGACCTCTACCTCAAGCCGTCGATGCTGCACTCGATCGCCTCCACCACCAAGCACCCCGAGGCCGCGGCCACGCTCGTGAACTTCCTGGTCAACAGCCCCGAGGCTGGCGCGATCTTCGGCACCAACCGCGGCCTGCCCGCGTCGAAGACCATGCTCGAGGGCGCTGAGCTCGACCCGCTGGGCCAGCAGATCAGCGACTACGAGGACTCCATCGCCGACCGCCTCGGCGACGCCCCGCCCGTGCCGATCGTCGGCTACGGCAGCCTGGAGGAGAAGTTCCGCCAGCTCGGCCAGGAGCTCGGCTTCGGCACCCTGACCGTCGACGAGGCCGTCGAGCAGTTCTTCAACGAGATGGACGTCGTCCTCAACCAGTAACACCTGAGCAGTCGTTCCGGGCCCGGTGGGGCGCCACGCCCCGCCGGGCCCGGAGTACTGTTTCTCGAGGAACCGGAGAATCACGTGAGCACGGAAACCGAATCGATCGTCACGGCATCCGCCGGGTCGAGAAGCGTCCGGCGGGAGCTGCGCCAGGTCCGCCGAGCAGAGGGCGGCAAGATCCCCTCCACCGCCGGCAGGCGAGCAGCAGTCCGTCGCGAGACCGCGGCCGGGTACGGATTCCTCGTGCCGTGGCTGATCGGATTCCTCGGCCTCACGGTCGGGCCGATGGTCTTCTCGCTCTACCTGGCCTTCACCAAGTACAACCTCTTCACCGAACCCGAGTGGATCGGCTTCGACAACTTCGTGCGCATGTTCACGGAGGACCCGAACTACATCCAGTCGGTGCAGATCACGCTCGTCTACGTGCTGGTCGGCACCCCGATCAAGCTCGCGGCCGCACTCGGCATCGCGATGCTCCTGAACTATCGCGACCGCGGCAGCGGCTTCTTCCGCTCCTCGTTCTACGCCCCCTCGCTCATCGGTGCGTCGGTGTCGGTCGCGATCGTGTGGCGCGCGATGTTCTCCAACGACGGCCCGGTCGACAACAGCCTGAGCTTCTTCGGCATCGACCTGGGCGGCTGGGTCGGCAACGTGCAGCTCGTCATCCCGATGATGATCCTGCTCGCGGTCTGGCAGTTCGGCGCACCGATGGTCATCTTCCTCGCGGGCCTCAAGCAGATCCCGCAGGAGCTCTACGAGGCCGCCGAGGTCGACGGAGCCGGCCCCTGGCACAAGTTCCGCAACGTCACCATCCCGATGCTCTCGAGCGTGATCTTCTTCAACCTGCTGCTCGAGCTCATCAACGCCTTCCAGGTCTTCGCGTCGGCGTACATCATCTCGAACGGCTCGGGCGGACCGGCCGGCATGACGAACTTCTACACCCTCTACCTCTACAAGCGCGGCTTCGCCGACCTGCAGATGGGCTACGCCTCGGCGATGGCGTGGGTGCTGGTGATCGCGGTCGCGATCATCGCCTTCATCCTGTTCAAGACCCAGAAGTCCTGGGTGCACTACGCCGGAGAGAACCGATGACCACGTTCGAAGCCCCCCGCGTCGAGGTCGTCGAGAACGCCCTCGAGCCCGGCACCTCCACCCAGCCGCGTCGGCGCGTCAAGCGCCGCACCGTCAACACGGTCATCTGGTTCGTGGTGCTGCTCGCCTTCACGGCGATCGTGCTCTACCCGCTGCTCTGGCTGTTCCTGTCGACGTTCAAGCCGTCGAGTGAGTTCGCCCAGAACCCGGGGCTGATCCCCGAGAACCCGACGTTCGACAACTACACGAAGGTCGTCGAGGGCATCGCCGGCACTCCGCTGTGGCGGTTCTTCGCGAACTCGTTCTTCATCGCGATCATGGCCGTGATCGGCACGGTGCTCTCGTCGGCGCTCGCCGCCTATGCGTTCGCCCGCATCAAGTTCCGCGGCGTGGGCGTGCTGTTCGCGGCGATGATCGGCACGCTGCTGCTGCCGTTCCACGTGATCATCATCCCCCAGTACGTGCTCTTCAATAAGCTCGAGCTGGTCGACACGTACTGGCCGTTGATCCTCCCGAAGTTCCTCGCCACCGAGGCGTTCTTCGTCTTCCTGATCGTGCAGTTCATCCGCAACATCCCGCGCGACATGGACGAGGCGGCCCGCATCGACGGCGCCGGGCACATCCGGATCTTCTTCTCGATCATCCTGCCGCTCATCAAGCCGGCGCTCATCACCAGCGCGATCTTCACGTTCATCTGGACGTGGAACGACTTCCTGGGCCCGCTGCTCTACATCAACTCGCCCGAGAAGTACCCGCTCCCGATCGCGCTGCGGCTCTACAACGACGCGACGTCGACGTCCGACTACGGGGCGACCGCCGCGGTGTCGTTCCTCGCCCTGGTGCCGATCCTGATCTTCTTCATCGTGTTCCAGCGCTTCCTCGTCGCGGGTGTCGCCACCCAGGGACTCAAGGGCTAGGTCGGCGGATGTCGCGAGCCATCGATCGCGCCGCACGCCGCGCCGCCCTCTCGGGCAGCGGGCCGACGCACGACGACGCGGCCACCACGGCCAGGTTCCCAGGCGCCAAGAGCGCGTTCGGGCTCCTCGGCGAGGTGCTGCTGGTCGGGGTGCTCGTCGCGATCGTCTCGCTGCCCATCATCACGCTTCCGGCGGCCCTCGCGGCCGGGGTGCGGCACCTCCGGCGGTACCTCACGGCCGACGACGACGCGCTCACCTGGTTCTGGCGCGACGTGCGGGCCGCGTTCGTCGGCGGGATCGGCGTGGGCGCGGCATCCGTCGTCGTCGCCGCCGTGCTGGCGCTCGACGTCGACCTCGCCGCATCCGGCGTGCTGCCCGGTGGCCCCGTCGTCGGGATCGTCGGCTGGCTCGGCCTCGCGGCCCTGGCGCTGGCGCTCTTCGTCGCGGCCGGCCGGTGGACCCCCGAGCTCGGCTGGCTCGGCGCGCTCAAGGGCGTGCCCGCCGCCGTGCGGGAGGACCCGGCCGGTGCTGCCTACCTCGTCGCCACCGCGGTGTTCGCGGGCGTCGTCACCTGGCAGCTCGTGCCGCTCGTGATTCCCGCGCTCGGCTGCATCGCGCTCGCGATCGTGGCGGTGCCCGAGCGCCCGCGGCGCGGCGTGGCCGCCGACGACGCCGCCGACTGATGGCCGCTGCCGCACGGCCGCGGCCCCTGCCTCGGTGGGCGCGCGACGCGAGCCTCGGCATCTTCGTGCACTGGGGCGCCTACTCGGTGCCGGCGTGGGCCGAGCCGACGGGCGCGCTCGGCGCGGTGCCCGACGACGAGTGGTTCGCGCACAACGCCTACGCCGAGTGGTACGCCAACACGATCCGCATCGAGGGGTCGCCTGCGGCCGAGCACCACGCCCGTGAGTACGGCGGTGCGCCCTACGAGCGATTCCTCGACGACTGGCGCGCCGAGGCGTACGACCCCGTCGACTGGGCGCGGCTGTTCCGCGCGGTGGGGGCCGACTACGTGGTGCCCACCACGAAGCATCATGACGGCATCGCTCTCTGGGACGCCCCGGGCTCCGGTGACCTCACGACCGTCGCCCGCGGACCGCGACGCGACCTGATCGCCCCGCTCGCCGACGCCGTGCGCGCCGAGGGCATGCGGTTCGGCGTCTACTACTCGGGCGGACTCRACTGGGCGGTCACCGACTTCCCGCCGCACCGGTCGAGCGCCGACGTCGAGGCGCTGCGGCCGACAGATGCCGCCTACCACGCCTACGCGTACGGCCACGTCGCCGACCTCGTCGACCGCTACCGGCCCGACCTCATCTGGAACGACATCGACTGGCCCGACGCCGGCAAGCAGCCCAGCCCGAACTCGATCGGGTCGCTGCTCGCGCACTACCGGTCGGTCGTGCCCGAGGGCATCGTGAACGATCGCTGGGGCGCCGACGTCTGGGACTRCCGCACGAGCGAGTACGACCACGGCACGGCGAACGAGGCCGACGCCGGCTGGGAGCACTGCCGCGGCCTCGGCTTCTCGTTCGGCTACAACCGGGTGGAGGACGAGTCGCTCACGCTCTCGCCGCGCGAGCTCGCCCGCCTCTACGCCGACGTCGTGTCGCGGGGCGGACGCCTCCTGCTCAACGTCGGCCCGACCGCGGCGGGCGAGATCCCGCCGGTGCAGCGTCGCACGCTCGAGGGCGTGGCGTCGTGGATGACCGCGATCAAGCCGCACACGATCGGGCGACGTGTGCTCGACCGCGGCGAGCTCGAGGTGACGGATGACGCGTGGTGGCGGGCCTGGGCCACGCCCGACGGCGTCGTGGCGGTCGTGGACCGGCCCGAGGCATCCGTGCGCGCCCGAGACGGCCGCCCCGTCACGACGTTCGCCCTGCCCGACTGAGCGTGCGGCGCGGCCACCGGGCCGGTCAGCCGCCGGTGACGAGCGCGTTCACGCGGCGCTGCCACGCGGCATCCGCCCACATGGGGTGGTGGGGCGCCGCGTTGGAACACGCGACGACGCCCCAGACGCCCTGCGAGAGCGCGGTGCGGATGCCGTGCTCGGCCAGCGACCGCCCGACGGGGCTCTCCTCGAACCAGCCGTCGCGCGGTGTGTAGCCGACCCAGCCTTCGCCGATCACCGCGGGCACGCCTCGCCACCGCGCCCACTCCGCGATCGCGACGACGCGAGACTCGATCTCGCGCAGCATCACCTCGCGGTGCTCGCCGTAGTGGTCGAGGAGCCAGGCGTCCCACGCGTCGGTGTCGATCCAGTCGTAGCCGTAGACCATCTGGTCGGTGATCACCGTGGCCCGCAGCTTCCACTCGGCGGGCCGGCCGTAGTCGGCGAACGAGGGCGCATCGGGGCGGAGGAGTGCGCGGAGCGCCGAGTTCGGGAAGCCCTCGCTGCCCTCGGAGCGGATGTCGATGCGACGCTGCAGAGCATCGAGCACGCCGTAGCTGTAGACGTGGAACTGCGCGACGGCCAGGGCGGGCGAGAGCCGGTGCATGGCGAGGTGCGGCGGCTTGCCGTAGCTCACCGTGACGAGCTGGTCGGGATGCCGGGTGCGCAGCCGCTCCATGGCGGCCTCTCCTCCCTGCTCCACCGGCGGCAGGATCGAGAAGTCGACCTCGTTGTGCAGCTCGGTGAACGCGACGACGTCGATGAGGCCCGCGGCCCGCACGTCGTCGAGCAGTCGTGCGAAGGCGTCGGCGAGCACGTCGTATCGGCGGTCGAGCGGCACGGCGTCGATGGCGTCGAACCAGCGCGGGTCGCCCGCGAACGACGGCGACTGCTGGTACTCCCAGCTCGCGAGGATCACCACGATGCCGTGTCGTCGCGCCGCCTCGAGGAGCTCGAAGAGGCGCCCCCTGACGTCGAGCCGGTAGCCGCCGGGGGTGTCGTACCAGCGGGTGCGCTGCCCGAAGAACCCGCCGGTCGGCGCAGGGCCGAGTCCCTCGACGGGAAGGTCGGTCGCGAGCCCGTCGAGCCCGAGGTCGCCGGCGACGAGGAGCGGAGCGGCGCAGATGCGCACGGCGTTGTAGCCGCGGTCGGCAGTCTCGGCCATCGCGCGGTCGACGTCGTCGAAGGGTTCGCCCTCGCCGGCACGCGTGTACCAGGAGAAGTCCCAGAGGCAGATCGCCAGGCGGCGCGGCAGGTGKTCGGGCACCGGGCCCGTGAGCGAGGGATCCGGTGTCGAGGGCAGCACCGGCGTGCCGAGGTAGCGATCGGTCATGCCAGTGCCTCCTGTGCCCGGGCGTCCGCCTCGTGTCGGCCCTGCGCCGCCAGTTCGCGCAGCACCGCCGCCTCGGATGCGCGGCGCTCGGCGGTGTCGACCGGGAACAGCAGCAGTTCGGGCAGCGACGTGGCGAAGTAGTCCACGCGGTCCGCGGATGCCTCGAGGGAGGCCGCCCTGGCTTCGAGGCTCGCCCAGACGCGCTCGGCCTCGGCGTGCTCGCCCAGGCGCAGGTGCGCGAGGCCGACCCACCCGTCGCGCGCGTCGACGACGTGCCCGGTCGCGGCGAGGGCTCCGTCGACGTCCCGCGCCCGACGCCAGGCCGCCTCCGCCGCATCGACGTCGCCGAGCGCCAGTTCGGCGTCGCCGAGGAGCACGAATCGCTCCGCGACGACGTCGGCCGGATGGCGTCCCTCGCCGAGGGGCTCGGGCACCCGGATGCCGCTTCGCAGCAGCGCGCGGGCGGACCCGGGGTCCGACGGGAGCAGCTCACGGGCGACGGCGGCGCTCGCGCGGTCGAACACGGCGATCACACGGCCCTCGCCGCCCTCGAACGGCTGGAATTCGCGGCCGTCGAGGAAGGCGAGCGCGTCGCCGGCTCGCCCCACCTCGACGAGCAGGCCTGCGTATTCGATCGCGAGGTCGTCGCGCACGAGGACCTGGGCGCCGGCCCCCTCGATGGCGGTGAGCCGTGAGGCGGCATCGACGCCGCGCAGCGCGGCGAGCTGGTCGCGTTCGTAGACGAGCCTGGCGTCACCGGCACTGAGCTCGAGCGCTCGCGCATACCGCCGGTCGGCCTGATCGAGGTCGCCGCCCGACCTGACGATCGCGACCGCGGCGTTCCGCCACACCACGGGGTCGTCAGCGCCGCCGAGGGTCGCCGTCTCGAGGTGGAGGCGGGCGTCCTCCACTCGCCCGACGGCGAGGAGCCAGCAGCCGAGGTAGCCGTGCGCGCGCTCGTCGGCCGCGTCGGCTTCGACGGCGGCGAGCAGCACGGCGAGATCGTCGAGGCCCGCGGGGAAGGCGAGCAGGGGGCTCGCGCGCCGCGCCTCGGCTCGCGCCATCCCGGCGCCGGCCGCATCACCGGCCGCGTCGAGGAACACCGCGAG
>NZ_JBFUCL010000129.1:0-9509 GCF_056405255.1 Agromyces sp. P1_H4
CACGTCCGCCGCTAGGGTGGTGGCGGAGAGATGCCATGGCCGCGATTCGCCACGGCGCAGACGACGGGAGCGGCGCTCGTGCTCGACGCGATCGGACTGGACGACGAGCACACGTCGGTCTACCGGCTGCTGCTCGCGACGCCCTCAGCCGACGTCGGCGAGATCGCCCGATCGGCCGGCATGCCGGTGGCGCGCGTGCAGGCGGTGGTCGACGAGCTCGAGCGCATCGGGCTGCTCGCCAGGCAGGCGTCCGCCCCCGATCGGGTCGTCGCCTCGCCGCCGGCCCTCGCGCTGCGTCCGCTGCTGCTCGAGCGCGAGCGCCGGCTGACCGAGGCGCACGAGACGCTCGTGCAGCTCAGCGAGCTCTACCGGCAGGGCGCGGTGCAGCGCGAGGTGCCCGATGTCGTCGACGTGGTGCTCGGCCCCGAGGCGGTGCGCCAGCGGCTCGGGCAACTGCAGGCCTCCGCAGAACGACGGGTGGACGCGTTCGTGCTGCGCGAGGTGGCGCTCATCGACGGCAGCGAGAACACCGAGGAGGACCGCGCGCTCGCACGGGGCGTGCGGTACCGGGTCGTCGTCGAGGCATCCGTGCTCGAGCGTCCGAGATTCCTCGACCAGGCCCGCGAGGTGATGCCGTTGGGCGAGGAGATCCGGGTGCTGCCGGTGCTGCCGACGCGCCTCTTCGTCGCCGACGGCATCCTCGCGCTGCTCCCCATGTACTCGCACGGCGATCGCAAGGTGTCGGGCGCCCTGCTGGTGCATCCGAGCGGCCTGCTCGACCTCGTGAACGCCATGTTCGAGGAAGCGTGGCGCGCGTCGACCCGACTGGTCGAAGACGGAGGGCTCGAGAACGAGGTCGAGGCGATCGACCGCGACCTGCTGAAGCTCCTTCTGCTCGGGCTGACGGATGCCGCGGCCGGCGCGCAGCTGGGCATCTCGGTGCGCACCGTGCAGCGCCGGGTCGCCGAGCTGATGGAGCGCGGCGGCGTCWCGACGCGCATCCAGCTCGGCGCGGAGGCCGTGCGCCGCGAGTGGGTCTGACCGCCCCGTCGGCCCGCCCCGCGTGAGGAAGACTCACGGATTCCTTGACAGCCGAGCGCGTACCGCAGCAGGCTATGCCCTAGGGTCCGCAGTGAGCACCAGGGACGTGGCGAACAACAGGCACCCCGACGATGTCGTCACGCATGTCTGGCCGGAGACGGGCCGAAGGAGTCGTCATGGCCGGAACCCGTTCCTTTCCACTTCGCCCCGTCCTCGGCATCGCCGCACTCGCACTCGCGTTCTCGGTGCTCGCGCCCGTGACCGCGAACGCGACCGTCGATGATGCCGGCGCGCTCGACATGTACACGGCCGACGTGAGCACCGCCGAGGCCGCGGAGATCGCGGCGGGCGGCTTCGACGTCGCCGACAGTCGCATCACCGACGACGGCGTCAGCCTCGACGTCGTGCTCACCGCCGGCGAGGCGAAGGGCCTCCGCGACCGCGGCGTCGACGTCAAGGTGAAGAAGAACAAGGACGGCAAGTCCGCACGGCAGCTGGCCGACGAGCAGGCCGCGTCGGGATACGACGTCTGGCGGTCGTGGGACGAAGCCGGCGGCATCCGCGATGAGCTCTACAGCCTCGCGAAGAAGAACCCGCAGCTCGTGAAGCTGGAGGTGCTCGGGCACACCGAGCAGGGCCGCGAGCTCATCGCGCTCAAGCTGACCCAGGGCGCGCGCGGGATCGCCGACGGCACCCGTCCTGCGGTGCTCTACAGCTCGACCCAGCACGCCCGCGAGTGGATCTCGACCGAGGTGAACCGGCGGCTGCTGAACTGGTACATCGACGGATGGCGGGCCAACGACAAGGAGATCAAGAACCTGCTCAAGAACAACGAGCTGTGGTTCGTCGTCGTGGCCAACCCCGACGGATACCAGTACACGTTCGACCACGAGCGGCTGTGGCGGAAGAATCTGCGCGACAACGACGGTGACGGCCAGGTCACCCGGGCCGACGGGGTCGACCCGAACCGCAACTTCCCCGAGCACTTCGGATACGACGAGGAGGGCTCGTCGTCGCAGACCACCAGCGACACCTACCGCGGTCCCTCGGCCGGATCGGAGCCCGAGACGCAGGCGATGATGTCATTGTTCGACCGCGCCGACTTCTCGTTCCAGGTCAACTACCACTCCTACGGGCCCTACCTGCTGTACGCCGAGGGCTGGCAGACCGGCACCCCGACCGCGGACGACCCGATCTACTACGCCCTGTCGGGCAACCGCGACAACTCCGCGATCCCCGGCTTCGAGACCGGCCTCTCCTCGGACGTGCTGTACGTGACGAACGGCGAGACGACCGACTTCGCGCACGTGCAGCGCGGAGCCCTCGCCTGGACACCGGAGCTCGGCGAGGGCCTGCCGGCGGGCGGCGGATTCGTGTTCCCCGACGACGAGGCGCAGGTGCAGGCGGAGTTCGAGCGCGCACTGCCGTTCTCGCTCGACGTGGCGAAGTCCGCGGCCGACCCGGCCGATCCGGTGTCGCACCTCGGCCTGACGACCAAGCCGTTCTACCTCGAGAGCGACGACACCTACAAGGATGGGCTGCCCCTCGCGAACTTCACGTTCGACTACTCCTACGGCGACCCGCAGGAGGTGCGCGTCGTCGCCAAGCGCGAGCTCGGCGACGTGACCGTGAAGTACTCGATCAACGGCGGGGCCCCGATCAGCGCACCGACCGAGGAGTGGACGGGCGGCGACCGCTACGGCGGCAAGACCGACGTGTACTACAGGATCATGAGCGGGTTCGTCACCGGCACCGAACCCGGCGACAGCGTGAAGGTGTGGTTCGAGGGGGGTGGGGCGACGAGCGACTCGTTCACCTACCAGGCCGTCGAGGAATCCGACGACGACGTGCTGATCCTGTCGGCCGAGGACTACACGGGCGCTTCGCCGGCCCAGGCCGGCGGACCCAGCTACCTCGACTCCTACACTGCTGCGCTCGACGCCAACGGCACGGGCTACGACGTCTACGACGTCGATGCCCGCGGCCGGACCGCGCCCGACAGCCTCGGCGTGCTGTCCCACTACGACGGCGTCATCTGGTACACCGGCGACGACATCGTCACCCGCGAGCCCGGCTGGGGCGGCGGCAACGCCTCGCGGCTCGCGATGGACGAGACCCTCGAGGTGCGCGACTTCCTCAACGAGGGCGGCAAGGTGCTCTACACCGGCAAGTACGCCGGCAGCCAGTACACGCCGAACCTCGGCACCCAGTTGTACGACCCCACGGCGGCGAACGCCGAGTGCCGGGCCGATGCAGAGGTGCAGGCCCGGTGTCGGGCCCTCGGCGGATCGGGTGACTTCACCAACGACACCCTGCAGTACTGGCTCGGTGCGTACCTCACGGTCGACGACGCCGGAACCACCGAGGACGGGAGCATCCTGAACGCCCTCGGCGTCGACACGCCGCTCACCGGGCTCGAATGGGGGTTCAACGGCGACGACAGCGCCCAGAACCAGGACCACAGCAACTCGTACATCACCACGAGCGGCATCCTCGACCCGGCGGTGTACCCGCAGTTCGAGAGCTGGGTGGCGGCGAGGTGGGACCGTGAGGGCGGCCCGTTCGCGCCGCACACCGGCGATGCGTACGCCTACTCGCAGATCGGCGACGTGTCGTACAAGCGCCTGACCAACACGATCGACGTGCCGGCCGGCGGCGCCACGATGTCGTTCTGGACCTCGTACGACACCGAGGCCGAATGGGATCACCTGGCCGTCGAGGCTCGCACGGCCGGCGGCGACGACTGGACGACGCTGCCCGACCTCAACGGGCACACGACCGACAGCACCGGGCAGAGCTGTCCGGCCGGCTGGCGCGACCTGCACCCGCAGCTCGACCACTACCAGACGTTCGACGCCGCGACCACGACCTGCACCTCGACCGGCACCACCGGCTCGTGGTCGGCGACGTCGGGCAACTCGGCCGGCTGGCAGCAGTGGTCGGTCGACCTGTCGGCCTACGCCGGCGGCCAGGTCGAGGTGTCCATCGGGTACGTGAGCGACTGGTCGACCCAGGGCCTCGGCGTGTTCGTCGACGACATCGAGGTGTCGACGGGCCAGGGCACGACGTCGTTCGAGAACGGCGACAGCGCGGGCTGGGAGGTCACCGGTCCCCCGCCGGGCAGTGGGCCGAACCCGAACAACTTCATCATCACGACGGCGGCCGGGTTCCCTGAGGCCGCGGTGGTCGCCACGCCGCATTCGCTCGTGGCCGGCTTCGGGTTCGAGGGCATCACGGATGCCGCGACCCGGGCCGCGTGGATGGGCCGGGTGCTCGAGCTCCTGCTCGGTTGAGGTCTGACGGATGCCGCGTCGCGAGTGCCCGCGACGCGGCATCCGTCATGCGGGGCGGATCGCCCGACGTGGCATCCGTCAGTCGCGGGATCGCGCGAGCACCCCGCCGACGTAGCCGAGCACGGCGCCGAGCCACACCAGGAGGATGCCGAACGCGAGCTCGGGCACGAACGCCGCGATCGCGAGGAACACCAGGAACCCGGCGCTGAGCAGCACGATGAGGATCGCCGACTTGCGGGTGAGCCCGCCCGACTTGCCGTTCAGCCCGAACGCCATCGTGATGGCGAGGATGAACAGGAGGAGCCGCAGCGCCGGCTCGACGATGAGACCGGGATCGAGGCTCGACGACTGCACGAGCATCCGCACGAGCTCGACGGCGGGCAGCAGCGGCTCGAACTGGGCGAACCAGGGGCTGAGCGTGCCGATCACCACGAGCACCGCACCGAGGATCACGAGCCAGACGCTGAGCGGTCCCCTGCGGCTCGGCGCCGTCTGGGTGAGCTCCGCGCTCCCGACGAGCTGCTGCGTGCCGWCGCTCGCACTGACCTCGAGCCGGCGCACGACCGTGCCGTTGCGCGGCGGATGCGGCGCCGAGACCGTCATCCACGTGTGCCCGGTCGTGCCGGGCGGCACMACGAGCTGGGGCGGCGCGAACGTCGCCCGCGCCTGCCCGTCGTCGGAGCGGGCGGCGAACGCGACCTGCACGGCCTCGGAGCCACGGCGGTTGTCGACGTCGACGCCGAAGGTGCCCTTGCCGTGCGTGCCGATGTCCTGCCGCTGCGGGTTGACGCTGAGGCTCGYGGTCGTGATGGCCGCGGCCGAGCTCGTGATCTCGAGGACGCCGGCGGCCTCGGCATCCGTCGTRCCGTCGGAGGCGACGACGGTGAACGGATGCGACGCGCTCGCGCCGCGGGYGGGGAGGTTCGCCCGCACCCGCCCGTGGGCGCGGGTGATGTGCCCGGCGACGGCGACGAACCTGACCGGTGCGAATGCGAAGGCGAGCCGCTGCTCGGGATCGGCGCCCGTGAGCGTGACGGTGATCGGCGTGTGGCCGCCGCGGTTGTCGACGTTCACGTCGAAGTCGGCGTCCTGCGCGTCGAGGAGGCGCAGCGTGCTGGGCTGCAGTTGCACGCGCAGCGGCGCGTCGACCGGCTCGGGGGCGGTCTCCTGCACGAGCGTGACGGTCGCGGTCACGGGCCCCTCGTCGTTGGTCGCCGAGATGGTGAGCTGGCGGTTCAGCACCGCACCCGGCTGCGGCGGCGGTGCGACGAAGTCGACGGATGCCTCGACGATGGCGCCGGCGGGCACCTCCACCACCTGGGGGGTGAACGTGAACCGCACGACCGACTCGGGGTCCTCGCCCGAGAGGCCCACCGTCTGCGGGAAGTTCGCGCCGCGATTGTCGAGCCGGAGCGAGAACGAACCGGTCGCGGCATCCTCGAGCCGGATGAGCATCGGCCGCGCCTCGATCGCGAGTCGCGCCCCGCGCGGGGGGACCGTCGCGACCACGTGGATCGTCGCCATCCGCTCGGGGTCCTCGAGCGAGCGGACGGTGAAGGTGAGCGGCCGGCGTTGCGCGAGCACGAGCACGCCGGGACGGATGGCGAGCGACAGCATGACCGTGCGGGCCTCGCCCGGCATGAGGTGCGCGTCGGGCGGCGTGAGCTCGAGCCAGGCCGGCGGGTCGACGGCGTCGATGTCGTAGCCGTCCACGATGGTCGACGTGTTCTCGATGAGGAGCTCGATCCGGGCGGGAGCCTCGGGCGTGAGGACCACGTCGGGGGTCGTGACGGTGACGGTCGGCGGGTCGTGGCGTGCGGGCTTGCGTCGCGGCGGCTCCTGCTCGGGCTGGGGCGCACGCTCGGCGGCGGGCGCGGTCGGGGGCGTCGCCGTGGGCGACGCGGGCGGCGGTGTCGTGGTGGGCGCGGTCGGCGGCGTCGCGACCGGCTGACTGACGGGCGCGGTCGCCGGGTCAGGAACGGCGGTCGGCACGGACTGCACGATCTTCGGGATGGTGCCGGTGAGCGCGTCGCCGTCGAGCGTCGAACGCCCGACATCCCAGCCGAGGTAGGAGTCGCAGTTCACGCAGAACCGCGCCTCGGCGTCGTTCCTCGTGCCGCACGTCTCGCAGATGCGTTCGGCCATCTCACCCCTCCGGCCGCAGCGTCGCGACGTCGGGCGGTCGCGATACCGCCGATGCTACGGAGCCGGACTCGGTCGCCTGCCGCATTGTGCCCGGACGGGCAACGAACTCTGCGCGACGATGACGGCGTCGCGGTAGCGTGCTCTGATGCAGGTGACCCGGCTCCGCGTCTATCCCGTCAAGTCGTTCGCAGGCCTCGACGTCCGCTCGGCGTCCGTGCTGCCGTGGGGGCTCGTCGGCGATCGCCGCTGGGCCGTGGTCGACTCGGCGGGCGATCTCGTCACGGCGCGAGAGGCGAACCGCCTGCTGGCGCTGACCGCCGAGCCGCTCGCCGACGGAGGCCTGCTGCTCGCCGACCGCGACGGCGGCGGCGCGCCCCTGCGGGTCGACGAGCCGACGGATGCCGCACCCGTCACGGTGACGGTGTCGCGCCAGCGCACCGCGCTTCCGGCCGGGTTCGAGCCCGACGAGTGGTTGAGCTCCCGGCTCGGGCGTTCCGTGCGCCTCGTGTGGCAGCCCGACCCGCGAGTGCGCCCGGTCAATCCCGCCCACGGCGGCCTCGCGGACGACCGGATGTCGCTCGCCGACGCCGGCCCGCTGCTGCTCGCGAGCGAGTCCTCCCTCGCCCAGCTCGACCGGTGGACCGACGGCGGCACGCCGCCGCTCGACATGCTGCGGTTCCGTCCGAACGTCGTCATCGACGGCGACCCGGCCGAGCCGTTCGCCGAGGACGGCTGGCCGTTCATCCACCTCGGCGGCGTGCGTTTTCGGGTCAGCGGCGTCTGCGACCGCTGCGTCATGACGACGATCGACCCGGTGTCGCTGGCGCGCGGCAAGGAGCCCATCCGCACGCTGGCGAAGCACCGCAGGTGGGACGGCAAGACGTGGTTCGGCATCTGGCTCGTCCCCGACCTCGACGCCTCGTCAGGGGCCGACACGATCGCCGTCGGCGACCCGGTGACGGCCGACTGAGGTCACGAGTCAGGCGAGCGAGAGCACGAAGGCGAGCACGAATCCCGCGGCGGTGCTGAGCGCGACGGCCGGCCCGCCGTGCTCGTAGGCCTCGGGCATGATCGTGTCGGCGAGCGCGGCGATGACGGCTCCCGCTGCAAACGCGAGGGGGAACGAGACGACCTCGGGGTCGCTGCCCGAGAGCGGGCCGGCACCGATGAYGACGGCGAACACGAGCACGGCCGCGCACGCGCCCCAGAGGCCCATGATCTGCAGCATCGAGCGGCCCTGCTCCCGCATGGACGCCGCGCCCACGAGCGCCTCGGGCAGGTTCGACACGAAGATGGCGGCGAGCAGCGCGACGCCACCCGTTCCCTCGGTGAGCGAGATGCCCAGGGCGAGGTTCTCCGGTGCGCCGTCGAGCGTGGCCGCGGCGAGCAGCGCGAGCCCGGYCGCCCCCTGCACGGACGCCGCCGTGGCCGGTCGACCCTCGGCCGCGGCATCCGTGTCGAGCTTCGCGCTGCCCCGGTACTCGTCGGCCGGTTTCGGATCCGAGCCCGCCTGGGCCCAGCGGTCGAGGAGGGCGCTGAGCGTCGTGAACACCAGCGCGCCGACGAGCAGCCCGATGGCAGCGATCCAGATGCCGCCCCGCTCGTAGGCATCCTGGAACATCTCGAAGCTGAGCGCCGTGATGAGCATGCCCGCCGCGAACGACAGCATGATCGCGAGGAAGCGCTTCGGCAGCGTGAATCGCCCACCGATGAACGCCCCGATCACGAGCGCGGCCGATGCCACCGCACCGAAGAGGAATGCCGTCCACATGCGCCCAGTATCGGCGCGCGGCCGCGTGCCGTCAGCCCCTTGTGCACGGCCGCCAAGGCTGGTTCGCATGGGCGACTCACGACCCGCGACCCGCGCTCCGCCCTCCGCTCGGCGTCTCGCCTCGACATCCGCCGCGGCTCGCCGTACGGTTCAGGCATGGACAGGGCCGTTGCCGCGATCGCCGGGTGGATGCCGCAGCAGCGCTGGTTCGGCGGCAAGGGGCATGCACCCGAGCTTCGCGTCATCGGAGCGCTCGAGTCGCCCACCGCCGAGGAGGGCGCGAACGTCCGCACCCTCTTCCTCATGGACGACGCCTCGGAGCCGCCGATCCTCTACCAGGTGCCGCTGGTCGAGCGGGCGGAGCCCCAGGAGTCGCCCGCGGCATCCGAGCACCTCATCGCCCGGTTGCCCGCTCGAGGCGGCGTGTCCGGCGGCGGACCCGATGGTGGCGACCGGTGGCTCTACGACGGACCGCACGACCCCGCCTACACCGACGCGCTGCTCGCGATGATCGTCGACGAGGGCGAGGCGATCGCCGCGGGCCCCGGTGCCGCGACCGCGCGCGGCCGTTACTCGGGCGAGGCCGCGGCATCCGCTCGACCCCCGCGGAGCGCGCCCGCGACCGTGCTCGGCGGCGAGCAGTCGAACACGTCGATCATCTACCGCCCGGCCGGGTCGGCGCCGATCATCTGCAAGGTGTTCCGGCAGCTGCACGACGGCGACAATCCGGATGTCACGCTGCAGACGGCACTGGCCGGTGCCGGCTCGCCGCACGTGCCGGCGACGGTGGGCGACGTGCTGGGCGAATGGGACGACGTCGGCCGGCCCAGCGGCCGGGCGCGCGGGCACCTCGCGTTCGCCCAGGAGTTCCTCCCCGGCGTGGAGGACGCCTGGCGGGTGGCGCTGACGGCCGCCGCCGCCGGCACGCCGTTCGACGACGAGGCGCGCGCGCTCGGCGCCGCGGTCGCCGAGGTGCACCTCTCGCTCGGCGAGCTGTTCCCGCGCGAGTCACCCGAGCCGGCGCTCGTCGACCGGATCACGGCCGCGTGGACGCGTCGGCTCGGCATCGCCGTGGCCGAGGTGCACGAGCTCGACCGGCACCGCCCGGCGATCGAGGCCTTCTACGCGCGGGCACGGGCGGGTGCCTGGCCCGAGCTGCAGCGCATCCACGGCGACCTGCACCTCGGCCAGGTGCTGCTCGTGCCCGGTCGCGGGTGGGTGCTGCTCGATATCGAGGGCGAGCCGCTGCGCCCGATGCG
>NZ_JBFUCL010000130.1:0-9260 GCF_056405255.1 Agromyces sp. P1_H4
GGATGCCGCGTGGCATCCGCTCTTCGCCGTCCCGGGTGCGCCGGCCTCAGGCCCGGTGCGCCGGCTCGTGCGCTTCCTCGGTCGACTCCACCGGCGAATCACGGAGCGCGTCGGCGGTGCTCTCAGGCGCCGCGCCCACGACGGCCGCCGCCGCCGCCGCTCGCGTCATGCCCAGGTCGACGGGCGAGCGCCACAGCTTTGACGGCCACCAGATCGCCCGGCCGATGTCGTACGCCAGGGCGGGCACGAGGAGCGACCGCACGAGGAACGTGTCGAGGAGCACCCCGAAGGCGACGATGAACGAGATCTGGGCGAGGAAGAGGATCGGCAGCACGCCGAGCGCTGCGAACGTCGCCGCGAGCACCAGGCCGGCCGACGTGATCACCCCGCCCGTCACGACCAGTCCGCGCAGCACGCCCTCGCGCGTGCCGTGCCGCACGCTCTCCTCGCGCACCCTCGTCATCAGGAAGATGTTGTAGTCGACGCCGAGGGCGACGAGGAAGACGAAGCCGAACAGCGGGACGACGGGGTCGGCGCCGGGGAATCCGAACACCCCGTTGAACACGACCGCGGAGACGCCGAGCGCCGCGGCGAACGAGAGCACGACCGTGCCGATCAGCAGGAGCGGCGCGACGATCGACCGCAGCAGCAGCATCAGGATGACGAGGATCACGGCGAGCACGAGCGGGATGATGAGGTTCCGGTCGCGGATCGACGCGTCCTTCGTGTCGAGGGCGACCGCCGTGGTGCCACCGACGAGCACCTGGGCGTCAGAAGTGGAGACCTCCTCGAACTGGGCCCGCAGGTCGGCGACCACGGCCTCGGCGGCGTCGGAGTCGGCCGCGTCCTCCAAGGTCGCGTCGAGCTGCACGCGACCGTCGATCACGGTCGGCTCACCGGCGGGGGTTCCGGGAGGACCGAGCGGTTGGATGCCGTCCTCGGTGACGGGCAGCGAGCCGCTCGGGGAGTCCTCCGACACGACCGTCACCGCGTCGACCCCGTCGGTGGCGAGGAGCACGTCGGCGACGTCCTGCAGCTGGTCCTCGCTCGCGATGACCACGGCCGGGGTACCGGAGCCGCCCGGGAAGTGCTCGCCGAGCAGCGCCTGCCCGTCTCGGGCCTGCGACTCCCCCAGCACGAACTCGCTCGACGGCACGCCGTCGGCCTTGAGCTGCGTCATCCCGAGGGCGAGCACCGCCAGCACGAGCGTGGAGACCACCCACGTCACGCGGGGTCGTCGCGCGATGAGGCGCGCGACCCGCGGCCAGATGCCACGGCGTCCGACGACGTCATCGGCCTCGACGTCGACGCTGAAGTTCGGGCGCACGGGCCAGAACGCGGCACGCCCGGCCCAGAGCATGAGCGCCGGCAGCAGCGTGAGCGRCGTGGCCAGGGCGAAGAGGATGCCGATCGCCGACACCGGGCCGAGGATCTTGTTCGAGGTCAGCTCGCTCGCGAGGAGCATCAGGAGTCCGGCGATCACGGTGCCGCCCGAGGCGAGGATGGGCTCCCACGATCCGCGTAGGGCGGCCCACGTGGCATCCCACTTGCCCTGATGCGTGTGCAGCGCCTCGCGATAGCGGGCGATGTACAGCAGGGAGTAGTCGGTCGCCGCCCCGATCACGAGGATGAAGAGGATGCCCTGCGTCTGCCCGTTGAGCACGAGGATGTCGGCGCGGGCCAGTGCGACGACCGCGAGCACCGAGCCGCACAGCGCGGTCAGGCTGGTTCCGAGCACGATGACGGGCAGCAGTGGCGAGCGGTAGACGATGACGAGGATCAGGAACACGGCGGCGAATGCGACGATGAGGAGCAACCCGTCGATGCCCGCGAATGCCGCCTTGAGGTCGGTGGTGAAGCCGGCCGGGCCGGTGACCGCCACCTCGAGCCCGTCGCCCGCCGTCTCGTCCACCTGCGAGCGCAGCGCGTCGACCGCCACGTCGACCTCCGCACCGGCATCCACCTGCACGAAGACCTCGGCGGCGGCGCCGTCCTCCGAGAAGACGGGCGGCGACACGCCGTCGTCGACGACGCCCTCGACCTCGGCGAACGTGGCCGCATCGTCCTCGATGGCGGCCGTGTCATCGTGGGTGAGGCCGCCGTCGCGTGCGTAGACCACGATGGCAGGGATCACGTCCGCGGAGCGGAACTCGGCCTGCAGGTCCTGCACCCGGGTGGACTCGGCCTCGGCGGGCAGGAACTGCGACTGCTCGTTCTCCACGACGTCGCTCAGCGCGCCGAAGGAGGCTCCGCCGGCGCCGAACGTGCCGAACCAGAGCAGGATGAGGACGGTCGGGATGAGGACGCGGAGCCACGTGGGGACGCGTGAGGGGCGGGGGTCTGAGCGTTCTGCAGGTTCCATCCTGACCGACGCTACGGGCCGGTCAGTCCCCGGCGCGTCGTCCGAAAGTCGGAACCGGTGGGTCTACTCGACGAGCGCGCCGTGTCCGGCCTGGTAGGCGCGGATCCTGGTGAGCACCACGGCGCGCAGCTCCTCGGGAGCGCTCTCCTTGCAGGCGCGTTGCACGACCTCGGTAATCGCGACGCCCACCCGGAGCTCGGCCTGGCAGTCGGCGCAGTGCTCCACGTGCTCGCGGATGTCCGCGGCGTCCTCGCGTCGGAGTTCGTGGTGCAGGTACTCCTCGAGTTCGGCTCGTGCCTTCTCGCAGCCGCAGTCGGTCATCTCGTGCTCCTCGGCATGCTCTGTCTCCTCGTCGGTTGAGGCGCCGCACCCGCCGCGAAGCCCTGCTCGCGTGCGTAGTCGGCGAGGGACTCGCGGAGCAGCCGCCTGCCACGGTGCAGTCGGCTCATCACGGTCCCGATGGGGGTGTTCATCATGTCGGCGATCTCCTGGTAGGAGAAGCCCTCCACGTCGGCGAAGTAGACGGCGAGGCGGAAGTCCTCGGGGAGCGCCTGCAGGGCGTCCTTCACGGCACTGTCGGGCAGGTGGTCGATCGCCTCGGCCTCGGCCGAGCGGCTCGAACGTGCCGTCGTCGACTCGGCGCCGCCGAGCTGCCAGTCCTCGAGGTCGTCGATCGTGCCCTGGTAGGGCTCGCGCTGCTTCTTGCGGTAGCTGTTGATGAAGGTGTTCGTGAGGATCCGGTACAGCCACGCCTTGAGGTTCGTGCCCTGGGTGAACTGGCCGAACGCGGCGAAGGCCTTGACGAACGTCTCCTGCACGAGGTCCTGCGCGTCGGCGGGGTTCTTCGTCATGCGGAGCGCGGCGGCGTAGAGCTGGTCGATGAACGGCAGCGCCTGCTCCTCGAAGAGCTCACCGAGCGGGCGGGCCTYGTCGGGCGCGCCGTCGTTCGTCGTGGGGTCGATCTCGTCGGCAGTCATCACCGGCCATCCTAGATCGTCGGCCGTGGCGACCACTGGGCGTTCCATCACCGCAAGCGACACGCGCACCATCTCCTTCCGCGTCTCGGACGCTACTGTTGATAACCGATGCAGATTTCGAGGTATTCCGCACCCGAGTTCGATCCGTACGGCGAGGCCAGGCAGACCGAGCCCGACGACGGCTGGGCTGCGCCCGTCGCCACCGCTCCGCTCGAGTCCGTCGTGGCCCTTCCCGGGTCCAAGTCGCTCACCAACCGCGAGCTCGTCCTCGCCGCACTCGCCGACGGCCCGTCGACCCTGCATGCGCCGCTGTGGTCGCGCGACAGCGAGCTGATGCTCGAGGGCCTGCAGGCCCTCGGCACGAGATTCGAGCGGATGCCGGGCACCGGCGGATTCGGCGACGACGTGCGGGTCATCCCCGCCGACGAACTCCTGGGCTCGACGACCATCGATTGCGGCCTGGCCGGCACGGTCATGCGGTTCCTGCCACCCGTGGCCGCGCTGGCCCTCGGACCCACCACGTTCGACGGCGACGAGGGAGCGCGACGCCGTCCGATGGGCGGATCGATCCACGGCCTCCGCGACCTCGGCGTCGACCTCGACGACGACGGCCGCGGCAGCCTCCCGTTCACGGTGCACGGCACCGGACGCGTGACCGGCGGCGTGCTGGAGATCGACGCGTCGGCGTCGAGCCAGTTCGTCTCGGGCCTCCTGCTCGCCGCGGCCCGCTTCGACGAGGGCCTCGACCTGCGCCATGTCGGCGAGCGCCTGCCGAGCCTCCCCCACATCGAGATGACCATCGACACCCTGCGGGCGCGCGGCGTCGAGGTCACGAGCCCCGAACCGGGCCGATGGCTTGTGGAGCCGGGGCCGATCCGCGCCATCGACGTGGCCATCGAGCCCGACCTCTCCAACGCGGCGCCGTTCCTCATCGCGGCGCTCGTCGCGGGCGGGCACGTGACGATCACCGGATGGCCGGCGGAGACGACCCAGGTCGGGGCACAGCTCGCGCAGCTGCTGCCCCGGTTCGGCGCCCGGGTCGCGCTCGACGCCGATCGCCTCACCGTGCGCGCACCCGAACCCGGAGCCGACGGAGGCCGCGGCATCCGTGGCGTCGACCTCGACCTCTCTGAGGCCGGCGAGCTCGTGCCGAACCTCGTGGCCCTCGCGGCGTTCGCCGACGGCCCGAGCACCTTCACCGGCATCGGGCACATCCGCCACCACGAGACGGATCGGCTCGCCGCGCTGACCGCAGAGCTCAACGGCCTCGGCGGTGCGGTGACCGAACTCGACGACGGACTGCGCATCGAGCCGGCGCCCCTCACCGGCGGGCCCTGGCGCGCCTACGCCGACCACCGCATGGCCACCACCGGCGCGATCGTTGGCCTCGCCGTGCCTGGCGTCGTGGTCGACGACATCGGCTCGACCTCGAAGACCCTCCCCCAGTTCACCGCGCTGTGGGAGCAGATGCTCGCATGACCTGGTGGGACGCCGACGACGCGGACGAGGACGAGCCCGAGTTCGACGAGTCCGACGTGCGGGTGCGGCCCAATCGCCGCGGCAGCCGGCCCAGGAGCAAGAACCGGCCGGAGCACGCGGACGCCGTCCCGGGCGTCGTGCTCGGCGTCGACCGTGGCCGCTACGCCGTCCTCATCGACGAGGGCGGACCCGACGAGCGCGAGATCACCGCCGCGCGCGCGAGCGAACTCCGCCGCAAGTCCGTCGTCACCGGCGACCACGTCGACCTCGTCGGCGACACCACCGGCGAGGAGGGCACGCTCGCCCGCATCGTCCGGATCGGCGAGCGCTCCACGCTGCTCAGGCGCAGTGCCGACGACACCGACGAGGTCGAGCGGATCATCGTCGCGAACGCCGACCAGATGCTCATCGTCGTGGCCGCGGCCAATCCCGAGCCGCGCATCCGCCTCGTCGACCGCTACCTCGTGGCCGCGTTCGACGCCGGCATCCAGCCGCTGCTCGTCATCACCAAGACCGACCTCGCCGACCCCTCGGAGTTCCTCGAGAACTTCGCGGGGCTCGACCTCCCCGTCTTCCGCTCGAGCACCGACCGGATGCCGCTCGACGAGATCACCCGCGCACTCGTCGGGCATCGCACGGTGTTCGTGGGCCATTCGGGCGTCGGCAAGTCGACCCTCGTGAACGCGCTGGTTCCCAGTGCCCACCGCGCGATCGGTCGGGTGAACGAGGTCACCGGACGCGGACGCCACACCTCGTCGTCGACGGTGTCGCTGCGGATCGAGGGCGAGGCCGGCACCGGATGGGCGATCGACACCCCCGGCGTACGCTCCTTCGGCCTCGGGCACGTGAACCCCGCCAACATCCTGGGCGCCTTCACCGATCTCGCGCGCATCGCCGAGAACTGCCCTCGCGGGTGCACGCACCTGCCCGACGCGCCCGACTGCGCCATCAACGAGGCCGTCGAGGCGGGCGAGCTCGGCGAGACGGGCCGAGCCCGGGTCGACTCGCTGCAGCGGCTGCTCACGACCTTCGCCTGAGCGTCGCGCCGGCCGACGTGCCTACGATGGACGGATGACCGACGCACGTCTCGCCCCCGGCGACCTCGCTCCAGACTTCACCCTCGACGACCAGGACGGCTCGCCCGTGACGCTCTCGTCGCTGCGCGGCTCCCGGGTGCTCCTGTACTTCTACCCCGAGGCCATGACGCCCGGTTGCACCACCGAGGCCTGCGACTTCCGCGACAACCTCAACTCCTTCAAGGGCGCCGGCGTGCGCGTGGTCGGCGTCTCGAAGGACGATGTCGCGAAGCTCAAGCGGTTCGCCGAACGGGACGGGCTGAACTACACCCTGCTCTCCGACGAGGATCTCGCGGTGCAGCAGGCCTACGGCGTGTGGGGAGAGAAGCTCCTCTACGGCAAGACCGTGGTGGGGTCCATCCGGTCGACCTTCGTGATCGGCGAGGACGGACGCATCGAGCGCGCCTGGTACAACGTCAAGGCCACCGGGCACGTCGCCCGCGTGCGTCGCGAGCTCGGCCTCGACGGCTGAGCGTCAGGCGCCGTCGGGCGCCCGGTCCACGTCGCCCGGACGCGTGTACGCGATCCGCACCGGCGCCCACAACAGGAGCCCGATCACCGTGATCGCGGGCACGAGCAGCAGCCAACCGACATCCGGTCGCGCGAAGAGCCCCTGGAACGCGCCGACGGCGATCGACACCTGCAGCACCTGCCACACGATCGCAGCGGCACGCGACCAGGGCGCCCGCCGGATGGAGGCCACCGCCACCGCGGTGACCCAGATCGCGCCGATCACCACGAGCACGATGAGCGCGATGGCCGTGGCGTACGACGACGGTTCGAGCGCCAGCAGGTCGACCACGAGCCAGACCACCACGGCGACGAGCGCGGCCGCCTCCAGGAAGAGCAGTCCCGTGACGGTGACGAGCGCCGCTCGCACTCCTCCGGAGCCGGATGCCTCGCGCGGCATGTTCGGCTCGGGGCCGTCCTGATTCACAGCGTTATCCCAAACACGGCTATTGATTCGATCTCTCCGCTATGCGACCATTTATGAGGCCGAATTGATGCTCACAGGGACGTGAGCCGATCAGTCATGATCCTACTTCCCGATATTCGGCTTTCCCCCTGCAGCACAAAGCCGAACACGGCTGGCGCAATCGTGCGCGTCTGCGATCGAAGTACACGCAAGGAGCATCTCCATGGATTGGCGCGACAAGGCCGCCTGCCTCACCGCAGACCCGGAACTCTTCTTCCCGGTCGGCAACACCGGTCCCGCCGTCGACCAGATCGAGAAGGCGAAGGCCGTCTGCGGCCGCTGCACCGTCACCGAGATCTGCCTGCAGTACGCCCTCGAGACCGGCCAGGACTCGGGCGTCTGGGGCGGTCTCAGCGAAGACGAGCGCCGCGCCCTCAAGCGCCGCGCCGCGCGCGCCCGCCGCGCCTCCTGAGGGCAGCGCCCCACCGGGGCGCGCCGTCGCCACCCGGCCGCGGCTCGACCGCTATGCCGGCGTGATCCAGCGCAACGGCACGTCGATCGTGACCTCGGTGCCGCGACCCATCACCGTGTGCCAGTCGATGGTCCCGCCGAGCTCGCCCTGGATCAGGGTGCGCACGATCTGGGTGCCGAGACCCTCGCCGACCTTCCCCTCGGGGAGTCCCGAGCCCGTGTCGCGCACCTGGACGGTGAGCGTCGTCGGCGAACGGTCGGCGGTGATCTCGACGTCACCCTCCTGACCGGCGAGTCCGTGCTCCACGGCGTTCGTGACCAGCTCCGTGAGGGCCAGCGCGAGCGGCGTGGCGTACTCGCTCGGCAGCACGCCGAACGACCCCGAGCGCTTGGGGTGCGCCGTGGTGTTGTGCGCGGAGGCGACCTCGGCGACGAGCAGCAGCGCCCGGTCGAACACCTCGTCGAAGTTCACGTTCTGCGTGAGGCCCTCGGAGAGGGTGTCGTGCACGACGGCGATCGCCCCCACTCGACGCATTGCCTGCGTCAGCGCGTCGCGCGCCTCGTCCGAGTGCGTGCGACGAGCCTGGATGCGCAGCAGCGACGCGACGGTCTGCAGGTTGTTCTTGACGCGGTGGTGGATCTCGCGGATGGTCGCGTCCTTGGTGATGAGCTCCTGCTCCTGGTGGCGCAGCTCGGTCACGTCGCGGCTCAGCACGATCGCCCCGATGCGCTCACCCCGATGCCGGATCGGGATGGCCCGCAGCGACACGGTCACGCCCCGCGACTCCACGTCGGTGCGCCACGGCGCCCGGCCGGTGACCACCAGGGGAAGGGACTCGTCGACCACGAGCTTTCCGCTCAGCAGGCGCGTCGTGACCTCGGCGAGCGACTCGCCCTCGAGCTCGTCCTCGAAGCCCATGCGGTTGAAGGCCGACAGGGCATTGGGACTCGCGAAGGTCGTCACGCCGTCGAGGTCGAGGCGGATGAGTCCGTCCGACGCCCGGGGAGCGCCGCGACGTGGCCCCGTCGGGGCACCGAGGTCGGGGAAGTCGCCCGACGCGATCATCTGGAAGAGCTCCTCGGCGCACTCGTTGAACGTGAGTTCCTGCCGGCTGGCCGCCCGCGTGGCTCCGAGGTTCGTGTGTCGCGTGATCACTGCGACCGGCTCGGGCGCCAGGTGGGTGCCGGTTGCCGAGAGCCGCCGCATGACCGGCACGGCACGCACCCGTGTGGGCATCTCCTCGTACCAGTCGGGTGCGGAGGAATCGGTGATCCGTCCCGACTCGAACGCGCCCGTCACGAGCTCTCGCCACTGCGGCTTGATCTGCTGGCCGACGAAGTCGCGGTAGAAGAGCGTCGCGGCGCTCGATGGGCGGGCGTGGGCCACCGCGACGAAGTCGTCGTCGCCCGACGGCACCCAGAGCACGATGTCGGCGAAGGCGAGGTCGGCGAGCAGCTGGAGGTCGCCGACGAGCATGTGCAGCCAGTCGACATCGGCCTGACTGCTGCGGCCCTGGGCGAGGACGAGTTCACTGAGGGTCGACACAGACCCAGCGTAGTGCGCGGTTCAGGATGCCGCCGCGAGACGTCCGCCGRCTGCGGCTCGACGTCAGCCGGCCGCGGTACGGCGCATCGGAGCGAGCGCGAAGCCGCGCCGCCGGACGGGCTCGGGCACGGGGAGGACGTGATCGAGCACGTACTCGCGGAGCGCGGCGCGCAGCGGGCTGCGCGGTGCGGCATCGCGCAGCGTGCGCGCCGTGAGGATGGCGGCATCCGTCGAACGGCCGTCGTGCGGAAGCAGCGTCGCCTCCGCGATGGCGCCGAACCGCCGGAGCGTCTGCCGCACCTGGGCGTGCGCGTCGATGCCCAGCGCCGCGGCCCGCACGCGGTTCACGACGACGTCGACTCGGTCGGCGTCCACGAGCTCGAGGAGCTCGCCGTGGCCGCGCAGCAGCCTCGACAGCCCGACCGGGTCGGCG
>NZ_JBFUCL010000131.1:0-9256 GCF_056405255.1 Agromyces sp. P1_H4
GAGCCGCACCGGGAACGTCAGCATCACGGCGAAGCCGGACAGCGCGACCAGGGCCGCGAGCCCCAGCATGATCCACGCTGCGACGTGGTGGATGTCGCGCTGGGCCATCGCGGTCAGGAAGAGCACCAGGGCGAAGAGCACCGTGAGCAGCGAGTAGTTGTCGCCCCGCTCGGTGTCCTCGAGCGCATCGGCGAATCGCGCTTCCGCGTAGGCGGAGCGCTCGGCGGATTTCTCGCTGCCCGGCGGCACGTAGGCGTCGGTGGCGAACGGGCCGGGCTCGGCCTCACCGTCGCCCTGCCAGGCGTCGAAGGCGACGCGGAAGTGCGGCGTGAACCGGGCTTCGATCTGGTCGGCGAGCGCCGTATCGCCCTGCGCCGTCGCCGTGACCCACTCGGCGTAGATGATGAGGTCGACGATCCGCGCCTCCCGGGCCTCGCCGTCGGCATCCGTCGCCTCCACGCGGGCAGCGGATGCCTCGGYGAACGCGATCGCCCGCTCACCGCTCCACTTCGACGCCTGGAAGCCGCACCATGCGGTGAGGATCGCGGTCACCGACAGCATCGCCACGGCGACGATCTCGATGAACGGCCGATGCCGCCACCGCGAGACGCGAGCGGGCGCCGCGGCGGGCGGGCCGGACGGCGGCGCTGCGGGTGCGGCCGGTGCCGGGGTCGTCGACTCGTCGCTCATGGCTGCCCTTCGTCGCATCCGACACGATGCTGCTCACACTGGCACAGCCGTCCGTCCCGCTGCCACCCACGCTTCGGCGACACGCGCCGCCCGCAGCTCACCGCTCGGCGAAGTTCCCCTCACCGCACGGCGGCATGTTGCTCCAGCCCGGCGTCGCGGTCACGTACCGCCGGCAGATGTCGCCGCCCAGGTACACCGTGCCGTACTCGCCCTCGTCCTCTTCGAGCTCGATCGACGTGACGACGAACGGACCGTCGGGGCCCGAGACCGGCATTCGTCGCTCCGCACTCCCGTCCCATACCGTCAGCTCGAGCTCCACCTCGCAGGTCGACCCGGAGAAGTCGGGCACCAGGTCGACGACGAGCGGAACCTCCTCGTCGTGCGCGAGCGTGATCGTGCGTTCGGGGAAGTAGTCCTGCGGAGCGCCGCTGGGGTCGTACTCGTAGGCATCCGACGACCCGTGGCCGACATCGACGTTCATGACCTCGGACTCGACTCCCGCCCCGCGGCCGCTCAGCATCCGCACCAGCGTTCCCCTCGAGATCGGCTTGCACGTCTCCTTCGTCGTCACGTCGGTGACACGCACTTCGCCGGTGCGGTTGCCCGTCAGGTACAGCGTGACCTGCTGCGTCCCCGAGACCCTGCCGTGCTCGTGTGCCTCGAGCCACCCGACCTGCTCGTCGGCGTCGAGGCCGGCGAGCAGGTCGAGCTCACTCGACGCGAGCGTGGCGCCCCGCGGAAGGACCACGTCGTCGGTGCCCGCCTCGGCCTCGACCCTGACGTCGACGGGGTCGCCCTGCGAGTCGACCGCCATGGTCGCGAACCATCCGAACCCCTGCGTGACCGCGCCGGCGATGACGGTGGCGAGTGCGGCCGCGGCGACACCGCCGATCCAGACTCCAGCTCGGCGCCAGACCGGCCTCGGGTTGGTCGTCGGACCGGTCTCGTACGGCTGCTCGCGCTCGCCCTGTTCTGCTGGCATGACTGCATCTCACGGGTCGCTTCAGATCCTATTCCTGAGCGCCGCTCACGTGATCGGTGTCTGCCCTGATCGGCTGATCCGACCCTCGCGGCGCGTGGCCGAGGGGAGGATGCTGAACCCATGAATGACCGTGAGGATTTCCTGATCTGGGTGCACACCTCGCTCGCGGAGGCCGAACGAGCGCAGTTCGATGGCGACGACCGCCCGAGACGCGCGATCTGGTCGAGTGAGGAGCCGGTGAGCGTGCTCGGCGCGTGGCGCAACGCGACGAACCGTCACGAACTCGTGGAGGCGTTCGAGGTGCTCGCGTCGAGCTTCTCGGACTGCACCGCCTACTCGTTCGACTTGATCTCGTTCGACCTCCTCGGCGACATGGCGTACACCGTCGGGTACGAGCGCATCTCGGCGTCGATGGACGGCACGCCGCGCACGTTCACCCTGCGCGCCACCCAGGTCTACCGCCGTGAGGACGGGGAGTGGCGCGTCGTGCACCGGCACGCCGACGCCCTCGGGTAGTCGACCTCGCCTCCGCCCGCTGCCAGAATCGCGGAATGGTCACCGAACGGAGGCGTTGATGCGGGACGACGAGTACGTGGAGCAGGAGCTTCGGCGCGAGCCGGCCCTGGCGGATGAATGGCTGCGGCAGAACAACCTCACGTACGGCGCCCTCGTCGGGATCTGCATCGTGCTGGTGCAGCCCCTCATCACGGAGGCCGAGCCCTCCCCGCTCGGGCTTGCGAGCATCATCCTCTTCGCGGCGGCCATCCCGATGCTCGCCGGGCTCATCGTGCTGAACTGGCAGGAGCTCTACCGACACCGCCTCGCGAAGTCGGGCACCGTCACCGTCGCCCGTTCGCTCGCGATGGGCGCCGCATTCGCCGGCATCGTGACGACCTTCTGGGATGTCAGCTGGATCGCGGGGGTCGTGCTGCTCGCGAGCGCCGTCATCGCGATGTTCGTGCACAGCGCGGGATACACCGGCGTCGAGGGGATTCTGCGCTGGGGAAGCTCGTCGTGGAACGCCGAGCGCCGTGAAGTCTCCCGCTCCCCCGATATCGCGCGTGACGGTGCATCCGATCCCGACCCGCTCGCCGCCGCCGCCGAGGGCTCGCCGTTCACCCTCTGCTGCCTGCTCTGGGCGCACCCCGGGCTCGAGGACGACCTCGTCGCCTACGAGGATCGCGTGCTCGTGCTGATGCCCGATTACGGCATCGAGGTGATCGAGCGCACCCGCGGTGACCGCGGACCGGAGCACCCGGTCGAGGTGCAGCTCTACCGGGTGCCGAACCAGGCGTTGCTCGACGCCTACCTCGCCGACCCGCGCCGGGTCGCCCTCACCGCCGAGCGCGACCGCGTCGTCGCCCGCACCGAGCTCTTCCGGGTGCCGAGCACCTAGACGCGGGCCTACCCCAGCGGCACGTACGGCAGCACCACGGGCGAACCCGCGCGCCAGTCGAGCACCGTCGACTGCGTCGCGCCGTCGGGCACGAGCACGTCGATCGTGTTCGGGTCGCGCGTGTCGGTGTCGTGCGCGTCGTTGTCGCCGGTCCAGACACCGGCGCCGCCGCCGAAGCGGTACTCCTTGATCCAGCTCATGCCGATGTCGGGGCTCGCGTTCCAGTAGTCGAAGTCGTAGACCGGCCGGATGCCTCCGGTGCCCTCGCCGTTCGGATCCGCGTGCGACATCAGGGCGACCTGGTACGTCGCGCCCGCGAGGTCGACCCCGTCGAACACGTCCTTCGGCACCGACATCGCGATCTGGTGCGTCGCCGGCAGCACGAGCAGGTTGGCGTTGGCGAGCACCGCGTCGGTCGCGTCGCGCACGGCCGGCCGGATGAAGCCCGACCCGCCGACGACGAAGTCGTACGGGTGCGCGAGGGTCGCGTTCGTGCCCGGCCGCGCCGCGACGGCCGCGCCCGCGGCATCCGTGCTCACGTAGATGTCGACCCGCTGCACCGACATCTGGTTGCCGCCCCAGGGGTTGTTGATGTCGCCCGCGAGCGTCGTGACGAAGTTGATCGAGGTGCCGTCGTCGTAGACGCCGAGCTGCGTGAGGTCGAACGCGCCCGGGTTGAAGGCGCTGTTCGTCGGGTACACGTAGTCGCCCGGGCCGTGGTCGTCGCCCGACGGGTCGTCGACCGTGCCGACCGACGTGCCGAAGTTCGTCGACGTGACCGCCACCTGCACGGCGGTCGTGCCGCCGTCGGCGCCCACCGCCACCACGGTGATGGTGTTCGCGCCGAGCACGACGGGCACCTCGGCGGTGAAGGCGCCCCCGGTGACGGATGCCTCGACGGCGTGCCCTCCGGCCGAGACCCACACGGATGCCGCGTCGGTCGAGCCCGCGACCGTGACGCTCGACGCCGTGGTGACGGCGCCTGCGACCGGCTCCGTCAACGTGAGGCTCGGCCCGGCGGGAAGCGCGCCGTCGGCGTACCGGTCGGCCACGACGGAGGGCGTCGAGATCGGCCGCCCCGCGTCGATGGACTGGGCGAGCCGCACGAACGCGGCCATCGACCACGCCAGCGGCGTCGCCGAGCCGGTGCCCTCGCCGAACACGAAGCCCGCGGCATCCGGTCGGTCCCAGACCTGCTCGGGGATCATGTAGCCGGCGTTGCCGGTCGCGGCGAGCGTGTGGAGGAACGTGTCGGCCGGGCGGCCGTTCGCGAGTTCGTACTCGCCGCGCTCACCCGAGAGCAGCGGCCAGAGACGGCCGATGCCGGTGCCGTCGTAGGGCGACCCGTCGGCCTTCTCGCCGTAGCCGTCGTGGTTGTAGCGGTACCAGAGCGCGCCATTGGGCGAGTCGACCTTGATCGTCGCATCGACCTCGGGGAGCGATTCGATGATCGCGGCATCCGCGGCCGGCTTCACGCCGAGGCGCACCAGGTCGAGGAAGCCGGCATCGACGATCGAGCGCTCGTCCCAGGCGCCGCCGCCGTTGTTGATGTCGAGGAAGTGCCCGTCGTTCGGGTTGCCGTTGTCGTCGATGCGCTCGTAGTACTGCCCGTTGCCGAGCGGTCCGGTGGTGGTGAACGTCCAACTCTCCACCTTGCGCTGCCAGTCGTCGGCGACGCCGGTGTAGATGGCGGCCGATGCCTCGTCGCCGTTCGCTGCGGCGATCGACGCGGCGGCGGTGAGGCCGGCGATCTCGGCGGCGATGGTGCTGGGCGAGTAGCCGCCCTCCTCCTCCCAGCGCTCCTGCGGGGTCGACGGGCCGTGGCCGACGAGGAAGTCGGCGGCCGTCTTCACGTGGTCGGCGTAGGTCGTGGCATCCGTTCGCCCGAGACTCCACGCCAGCACGATCGGGAACGCGACCTCGTCGAGCTGCAGGCCGCCCCAGTAGGGCGTGCCGTCGAGCAGCGAGTTCTGCGGGAACGACCCGTCGCTCTTCTGCTGCACGTCGAAGAGGTAGTCGAGTGAGCGGTTCGCGGCATCCGAGTCACCGAGGGCGATCTGCGCGGTCGCCACCTGGTAGAGGTCGCGCGCCCACACGAGGTGGTACCCGCCGACGCCGGCCTCGTTGGCGTTCTGCGCCTGGCCCCACGGAATCGTGAGCGAGGCGATGTTCGCACCGCGATAGGTCTTGTCCTCGTGCGCCTTCAGCGTCATCGCGGCGACCTGGTACTGGGTGGTGAGCGCCGCATCGCCCGCCACGCTCGCCGGGGGCGCGCTCACGCTGCCGAGGTAGTCGTGCCAGCCGTCGGCGTAGGCCTCGGCAGCAGCGTCGGCGCCCTTGCCCGCCTTGCCGAGGCTCGCGGTCGCGGCCGTGCGTGCGGCGTCGGCGGATGCCCCGAATCCGAGCACGAGCGTCGCCGAGGCGTTCTTCGCCGGGCCGGTGAGCTTCAGCTCGGCGGTCTGCACGACGTTGCCGTCGAGGGCCTCCGCGTAGCGGTGGTCGAGGCGGTGATCGACGGCGAGATCGGTCCAGCCGTCACTGACGCCGGCGAACCCGTTGGAGGTCGCGACGAAGTCCTTGTCGGCGACGAGGGCGCTCGCGATGGGCTCGGCGCCCGTGCCCGGGTCGCCGGCGAGGTCCTCTGCGACGAGGGCGCCACGCCAGAACCGGGCGGAGTCGTGCCGCCCGCTGTTCGCCAGCGACGGGTCGTACTGGGCGAAGACCCGATACTTCCCGCCGTCGAGCGACCGCACCGAGACGTCGATGATCACGCTCGCACGGGCGGGATCGGTGAACGTGGTCTTGACGATCTGGTATCGGCCGTCCTTGTCGGTGTTCGTCTGCGTGTACACGAGCGCCCGCGAGTCGGCGAGGCTCACCTCGTGCGTGGTGTCGCGCGACTCGAGGTCGGTGAACGTGGAGCCGTCGGTGACGATGAGCTCCAGGCTGCGGCTGTTCGCCACGTCGACGCGCGGGTAGTAGACCTCGGCCAGCGTGCCCTCCGAGAGCGTGTACCAGACCTTGGACTCCGTGGTCGTCGAGGTGCCGACGCCCTGCTTCGCGCCAGTGGTCCACGTCGCCTGGGCGCCCGGGGCACCCGGGGCCTGCGACGGCTGCGTCGGCTTCGGTGCGGCGTTCGCGGCTGCGGCTCCGGCTCCGCCGAAGAGCGCGGCGCTCACGAGCGCTGCCACGGCGACGGATGCCGCGGCGCGGCGCCTGCGCCCGCGATCACGCCCACGACTCGTCGATCCTGATCCTGCAACTGCCGACCACTCCGTCGAACGCATCGCCACTCCTCGTCGAGTCCGCTGTGACCCGGTCAGCATAGGCGCGGCCGGAGGCGACCACCAGAGCGCCGCCGTTCTCGGAGCACGGCGATGCGCTAACAGAATCGCGGTATGAACCCGCAGAAGAGTTCGGCGGCCTGGGACGCGCGTGAGGCGTAGGTGCCGAGCTTCTTCGCAACCTCGGCGCTCTTGCCGATCGCCACGAGGTCGTCGCCCCACGAGGGGAACCACGACCGCTTGGCTGCTGCGGCCTTCCAGTCCTTCGCACAGAGCGATGTCGCAGCTGTGAGTCCAAGGGCCTTCACGACCTGCTTGCCGGTGATGGACCCGGATGAATCGCCCCGCGTCTCGAGGAACTCCGCAAGGGTGCTCCCGCAGGTCCAGAGGGCTTTGCGCGTCAGCGAGCCCTTCGTCACCGCCGCCTTGATCGCACCGATCTGAGCGGCCGCCACGACCGAATACAGTTCGCCCATTCCGGCCCACAGCACGCTTGCGCGTCCGTCGATGACCCACCGCGTCGCGCGGTCGGCCAAGAGCCGGACCTGATCACCGGGAACCAGGATCGGAGAGGTCGAGAGGTTCAACTCCGTGAACATCTCGTAGAAGGCGCCAGATCGTTCTGACCACTGCTCGTACCAGACATCACCCGGGACGGCATCGATGAAGGACCAGACCATGTTGCTGTTGTTCTTCACGACGACGGCCCCGGTCGAGCCCTCGACGCAGACGAGTATCTTGTCGAGGTACGGCACCTCGTCGGGAGATTCCGCCGTCGGCATCTGGCGATCCCATCCGGACAGACAGGGTGCAGCCGCGTGAGCCGGCGAGGCAACCAGCACCAGTGAGAACAGGAGCGCGATCGCCGAGACGCTTCCGACCGCTCGCAGGAAGCGCCCGGTGCGAGCACCGTCCACGCCTGCCCGCGTCATGGTGCCGCTCCATTCCGAGATCAGCAATCGCCGAACGCATTGCTGACAATCTCTCAGCTTTGCGCCACCGCGGGAAGCCCTCCTTCGGGGGCGGGGCGGCGGACGACACTCCGGAACACGACGAACGCCCGGCCCTCGCGAGGAGGGCCGGGCGTTCGATCGTTTCGTTTCGTCTACGAACGTTCCGGTACTTCGGTACTTCGGTACTTCGGCACCGAAGACGCCGAGCGGATGCCGCGTGGCGGCGTTACGCCGCCAGCGGCACCTCCACGGTCGCGCGCGGCACGGGCACGACGTCGAACGTGCCGTCGGCGGCATCCACCCGCACGCCCTCGCCGTCGCCCAGCGCACCCGAGACGAACAGGTCGCTGATGCGATCGTCGATCTCGCGCTGGATCACGCGACGCAGCGGACGGGCACCGTACTCGGGCTCGTAACCGCGCTCCGCGAGGAGCGCCACCGCGGCATCCGTGACATCGAAGGTGACCTCACGCGCCGCGAGCCGCCGCTCGGTCGCACCGAGCATGAGCCGCACGATCTGAGCCAGCTCCGACTCGCCGAGCTTCTGGAAGAGCACGATCTCGTCGATGCGGTTCAGGAACTCGGGCCGCATGGCCTCGCGCACCTTGCCCATGACCCGCTGGCGCACGTCGTCCTGCGACGAGAAGCCCGAGCCATCAGCGGAGGCCACGAACCCGAGCGCACCCGAGCGCGACGCGAGGAACTCCGAACCGAGGTTCGAGGTCATCACGATCACCGTGTTGCGGAAGTCGACCGTGCGACCCTGGCCGTCGGTCAGGCGTCCGTCGTCGAGCACCTGCAGCAGCAGGTTGAACACGTCGGGGTGCGCCTTCTCGATCTCGTCGAACAGCACGATCGAGTACGGGTTGCGCCGCACGCGCTCGGTGAGCTGCCCGGCCTCGTCGTAGCCGACGTATCCGGGAGGGGCGCCGACGAGGCGCGACACGGTGTGCCGCTCGCCGAACTCGCTCATGTCGAAGCGCACGATCGCCTGCTCGTCGTCGAAGAGCGACGACGCCAGCGCACGCGCCAGCTCGGTCTTGCCGACACCCGTCGGGCCGAGGAACAGGAACGAACCCACGGGCCGACGCGCGTCGCCCATGCCGGTGCGGCTGCGGCGCACGGCCTTGGCGACCGCGGTGACCGCGTCGTCCTGGCCGATGACGCGCGCGTGCAGCTCGCCCTCGAGGTCGCCGAGGCGCTCGCGCTCGCTCTCGGTGAGGCGGTTCACCGGAATCCCGGTGGCCCGCGAGATCACCGCGGCGATCTCGGCCTCGTCGATCACGGTAGAGCGCTCGACAGGGTCAGCGGATGCCGCGGCGCGGCCGCTGGCCGTCACCTCGTCGAGCTTCGCCTGCACCTTCGAGATCTCGTCGCGGATGCGCGACGCCTCCTCGTAGTGCTCGGCGCCGACGGCGGCGTTCTTGTCCGCCTCGAGGTCGGCGAGCCGCGCGATGAGCGCGGAGACATCCGTCTTCACGCCGAGCCGCAGGCGCAGCCGCGCCCCGGCCTGGTCGATGAGGTCGATGGCCTTGTCGGGGAGGACCCGGTCGGTGAGGTACCTGGCCGAGAGCTCGACGGACGCCCGCAACGCGGCATCCGTGTACTCGACGCCGTGGTGCTCCTCGTAGGCGGGCTTGAGCCCGTGCAGGATGAGCACGGCGTCCTCGATCGAGGGCTCGCCGACCTTCACCGGCTGGAACCGGCGCTCGAGCGCGGGGTCCTTCTCGATGGTGCGGTACTCCTTGAGCGTGGTCGCACCCACGAGGTGCAGCTCTCCGCGCGCGAGGCGCGGCTTCAGGATGTTGCCCGCGTCGGTGCCGCCGTCGCCCGAGCCGCCCGCACCGACCACGGTGTGGATCTCATCGATGAACACGATGAACTCGCCCTTGTTCTGGGCGATCTCCTCCATGGTCTTGGTGAGGCGCTCCTCGAAGTCGCCGCGGTAGCG
>NZ_JBFUCL010000132.1:0-9218 GCF_056405255.1 Agromyces sp. P1_H4
ACGTGCGACTCGAGGGCGATCTCGCCGACGTGCCGCCGGTCGTGGCCGCGACGGTCTACCGCATCGCCCAGGAAGGAGTGACGAACGCGCGACGTCACGCGCGGGGCGCCACCCGGGTCGACGTGGCCGTCGTCGCCGACGCCGACGGGATCCGGGTCGACGTGCACGACGACGGCGAGCCCGCGGCATCCGGAACCCCCGGCTACGGCCTCCGTGGCATGGCCGAGCGCGCCGCCCTGCTCGGCGGCACCTTCACGGCCGGTGCCGCACCCGGAGGCGGCTGGTCGGTCGCCGTGGCCCTCCCCCGCGCCGGATGGTCCACATGAGCGTGCGCGTGCTCATCGCCGACGACCAGGAGCTCGTGCGCACCGGCCTGCGCATGATCCTCGACGCGCAGCCCGGCATCGAGGTCGTCGGCGAGGCGAGCGACGGGGCCGAGGCGGTGTCGCTCGCCCGCGACCTCCAGCCCGACGTGTGCCTCTTCGACATCCGGATGCCGGTGCTCGACGGCATCGCGGCGACGCTCGCCCTCGCCGGGCCCGGCGTCGAGCACCCGATCCCCGTCGTGGTGATCACCACGTTCGACCTCGACGAGTACGTGTACGCCGCCCTGCGCGCCGGGGCCCGCGGATTCCTGCTCAAGAACGCCGGTCCCGCCCTGTTGGCCCAGGCCGTGCACGCGGCGGCGCGCGGCGACGCGCTCATCGACCCCAACGTCACGGTGCGGCTCATCGAGACGTTCGCGGGGTCGGCGTCCGCCTCGCCCGCCGCCGCCCCGACCCCGCCGGCGCAGCCCATCGAGCCGCTCACCCCGCGCGAGGAGGACGTGCTCGCCGCGGTCGCACGCGGCCTCGGCAACCCCGAGGTCGCGAGCGAGCTGCACATCTCGMTCAGCACCGTCAAGACGCACCTGGCGAGCCTCATGGCCAAGGTCGGCGCGCGCAACCGCGTCGAGGTGGCCATCTGGGCGTACGAGAGCGGTCGTGCCGGCGCCAACGGAGCATCCCGGCTCAGGACCGACCCTGACGCGAGCTGAGCGGCGCTCACGTAGCCTCGGGCGCATCGCCGTTCGGCGTTGAGACCGCGGCGGGACGCGGACGGATGCTGCGTCCCGCCGCCCTGCGGCCCGACGACCCGCGCACCGCTCGCCCTAGAGCGCCGCCCCGACGAGCGCCTCTCCCACGGGTGTGCGGGTGTGCAGCATCCGGGCGCCGTCCCGCACGCTCGCGATGAGCCCGCTGTTGCGGAGCACGGTGAGGTGGTGCGACGCCGTCGACACGGCCAGTCCGCAGTCGGCCGCCACCTGCGACGTCGTGCGGGAGTCGTGGGCGGTGAGCAGGATCTCGGCGCGCGCGGGGCTCATCAGCGCCGCGAGCGACCGCGTCGCTGACTCGGGGTCGCGAGCCCACGTCTCGGTGATCCCCTGCGCCGGGTAGAACAGGGTCGGCTGGGCGGGCGGCTCGGTGAGCACCTGGCTGCGATGGGAGCTCATCACCGACGGCACGAGCACGAGCCCGCTGCCGCGGCAGTCGACCAACTCGTGGTGCAGCCGGAGCCGCACCCTGACGAGCTCGCCCTGCCAGCTCACGGACTCGTGCAGCCCGTCGATCATCGCACCGAGGCCGGCGGTCGTCACCCGGCGTGCCCGCACGGCCATGTCGGCGCGAAGGATCCGCTCGACCTGCACCCAGACGGGCGCGAGCAGCGCGTCCCACAGTTCCTGCCACGCGTCGGCGATCATGCTGCGCGCCCGCACCGGCTCGTCACGGAGGCGCGCGATCGCCTCGTGCCGTCGACCCGACGACCGGGCGAGCATCTTCGCGAGGTCGGCCCGGAACAGCTCTGGCGGCACCGCCCGCAGCCGCCGCACCTCGTCGTCGGGGCCCATGTCCCAGCTTGGCGTGGCGGTGAGGAAGTCGGGGAAGTAGCCGTCGGCGCCGATGACCAGCGCCATGAGCTCGAACGCCTCGCGCGGCACGTCGCCGCGCACGTTGCGGACCCAGCCCCACTGCAGCGGCTGCTCGTCGGGCCGCTGCAGCACCCGCACCGCGTGGCACAGCTCATGCCCCGGCGAGATGCCGAACCGGATCGCCGAGATGTCGTCGGGCGCGAGCCGGAAGTCCACGAACATTCGATCCACGTCGAAATGCTACCGAGTCGTGGCGCGCAGGCGGAGGGTGAGGGAAACGGATGCCGCAGCGGCATCCGGAACCGGAGAGGAAGGCCGTCATGGCAGCCGACGAACCCACCGCCACCCCACCGGATGCCGCCGGATCAGCCGCACCCCGCCTCGTCGGGGCCGACGAGCTTCGATTCGGCACCGGGCGCACCCTGCGCTTCGAGGGCCGCGACCACGGCGCCGGGATCTCGTACTTCCTGGTGGATAACGACCCGGGGCAGGGACCGGGCCTGCACCGGCATCCGTACACCGAGACGTGGATCGTGCTCGAGGGCGAGGCGCGCATCACGATCGGCGACGCCGAGCTCGAGGCGACCGCGGGCGACACCGCGACGGTGCCGGAGCAGACCTGGCACGGTTTCACGAACTCGGGCACCGGACGCCTGCGCATGGTGTGCATCCACGCCTCGGACGTGATGATCCAGKAGAACCTCGAGGACTGAGCGGGTATCGACCCTGCAGGTTCACGGCGAGCTCGCGGCCACCAGACCCCGCTGCCTGCGTAGGCTGGGCGAGTGAAGGTCGTCAGCTACAACCTGCGGAAGCATCGCGCCATCAACGAGCTCGCGGCGCTCGACGAGCGGTACACGCCCGACCTCATCTGCCTGCAGGAGTGCGACACCACCGACCTGCCCGAGCATGTGGGCCGGCTCGAGCTGGCGACCTCGACCTCCGGCAACCGGCTGGGCCTCGCCGTGTACTACCGGGCCGACCGCTTCGAGGGCCGTGCGACGCGCGCGGTGGCACTGAAGAAGTCGCTGCATGATCACCTGCTGCGTCCGGCGCACGAACGGCTCATCGGCGTGCGCCTGTTCGACCTCGAGGCGCAGCGCGAGCTCGTCGTCGCGTCGTTCCATGCGGCACCGCTCACCGCCCTGAACTCCTTGCGCCGGCACCAGATCCGTGCCGCCCTCGGCGAGCTGCAGCTGCTCGGACCCGGCCTGCCGACCCTCATGGTGGGCGACTACAACTACCCGGTGTTCAAGGACAACCTCGCCGAGAAGGTGCGCGAGGTCGGCTACGAGCTGAACCTCAGCGACAGCCGCACGTACACGCGGTACAAGTTCTTCCGCGGGCACTTCGACCTCGCCACGTCCGTCGGCTTCGAGATCGACCGGGTCGAGACGCTGCCGCGAGGCTCCTCCGACCACCTGCCGATCCTCGTCGAGACGCGGTATGCGGCCGCCGTGGTGGCGGAGGAGGACCTCGCCAGCTGAGCGCCCCCTAGGGCACGAGGTGGCCCGCAGCGCGGAACAGCTCGTACCACTCGGCGCGGGTGAGCGGGATGTCCGATCCCTGCGCGGCGGCCGCCACGCGCTCGGGACTCGTCGTGCCGAGCACGACCTGCATGTTCGCCGGATGCCGCGTGATCCACGCCGTGGCGATCGCGATCGGCGGCACGTCGTAGGCGGCGGCGAGGCGGTCGATCACCGCGTTGAGCTCGGCGTACTCGGGCGAGCCGAGGAACACGCCCGTGAAGAATCCCGCCTGGAACGGCGACCATGCCTGCACGGTGATGTCGTTGAGCCGGCAGTAGTCGACGATGCCGCCGCCATCCAGCGTGGCGGACTGCCCCTCGGCGGCCATGTTCGCCGCGACGCCCTGGCTGATGATCGGCGCATGCGTGATCGAGAGCTGCAGCTGGTTGGCCACGATGGGCTGGCGTACGTACCGCTTCAGCAGGTCGATCTGCCTCGGCGTGTGGTTCGAGACGCCGAATGCGCGCACCTTGCCGGCCGCTTCGAGGTCGTCGAACGCCCGGGCGACCTCCTCGGGCTCGACGAGCGCGTCGGGGCGGTGCAGCAGCAGGATGTCGAGGTAGTCGGTGCCGAGCGCGGCCAGCGAGCCCTCGACCGACTCGACGAGGTGCTCGTACGAGAAGTCGAAGTACGGTCCGTCCTTGACGATGCCGGCCTTGCTCTGGATCGTGTACTCGGCCCGCTGCGACGGGGTGAGCTGCATGGCCTCGGCGAACCGGCGCTCGCACTCGTGCAGCTCGCGCCCGTAGATGTCGGCATGGTCGACGAAGTCGATGCCCGCGTCGCGCGCGGTGCGGACGAGCTCGCGGATCTCGTCGTCGGTCTTGTCGGGGATGCGCATGAGGCCGAGCACGACGTTCGGCGCGGTGATGTCGGTGCCCGGGAGGGTGAAGGTCTTCATGTAGTCCTCAGCTGTCGTGGGGTTGCGTGTTCACGCTAGGCGCGCCCATGCTAGAAGTCCAACAAATTTGCTTGATGGCATTGAGAAGCGAGAGTCATAAATGGACCTGCGGCAGATGGAGTACCTCGTGGCCCTCGCCGACGAGCAGCAGTTCACCCGAGCCGCCGCCCTGTGCCACGTGTCCCAGTCGGGCCTCTCGGCGGCCATCCGGAGCCTCGAGGACGAGCTCGGCACGACGCTCTTCACGCGCACCACGCGCCGCGTCGAGCCGACGGATGCCGGACTGGCCCTGCTCCCCCACGCGCGTGCGATGCTCGCCCAGGCCACCGCCGGCCGCGACGCCGTCGTGCGCGCCACGAACGAACTCTCGGGGCAGCTGCGGGTCGGCACCGAGCAGTGCCTCGGCATCGTCGACGTGCCGCCGCTGCTCGAGCGGTTCCGCCGACGCTACCCGCTCGTCGACATCCACTTCACCCAGGCCGGGTCGCACGACCTCGTCGGCCGCGTCCGCGACGGCGAACTCGACGTCGCATTCGTCGCGGCCACCGACCACCTGGCGCGCATGACCCGCACCGAGCTGGGGCGCCGCCCCGTCGTGCTGCTCTGCCCGCCCGAGCATCCGCTCGCGGCATCCGCCCGCCTCGACTGGGCCGACCTGCGCGACGTCGACTTCATCGACTTCCACGAGTCGTGGGCGGTGCGCTCCCTCAACGATGCCGCGTGCGCGGAGCAGTCCGTCGCGCGGCGCGTGCGCTGCACCGTGAACGACGTGCACACGCTGCTCGACCTCGTGCAGCGCGGCCTTGGCGTCGCGCTCGTGCCGCAGCATGTGGCATCGAAGCCGCGGGCGGCCGGCCTGGCGATGCTGCAGCTGCCCCCTGCGTCGACGCCGCAGTGGATCGTGTCGGCGGTCACCGCGACTCCGGCCGCCGCCGGCGCATCGCTCCTCCTCGAGATCCTCGACGGCGAACTCCGATCCCGAGACGACGAAGCCCTCGCGGCGCGATCGGCCTGATCCGCCCTGTCCTGCGTCATCGGGCGCCACTAGGGTGACGACCATGGATCTCGGGCTCGCAGGCAGGACCGTCGTCGTCACCGGAGCGGGCAAGGGCATCGGGCTCGCCGCCGTGCGGGCGCTGCTCGACGAGGGCGCGCTCGTCGTCGCCGGCTCGCGCAGCGCCAACGACGACACCCGTGCGCTCGAGGGGCGCGACGGATTCTCATTCGTCGAGGTCGACCTCGGCACCGCCGACGGGCCGCAGCGGCTCATCGACGCGGTCGACGGCGAGATCCACGCCGTCGTGAACAACGTCGGCTCGGCGCCCGTGCGACCCGCGGGCTTCGCCTCGATCGCCGACGAGGATTGGCTGGGCACGTTCACGTTGAACGTGCTGGCGGCCGTGCGCCTCACCCGCGCGGCGATCCCCCGCATGACGGCCGGCGGCGCGATCGTGAACGTCGCCTCCGAGAACTCGCTGCTCGCGGACCCGCTCGTCATGGACTACAGCGCCGCGAAGGCCGCGCTGCTCAGCTTCTCGAAGTCGCTGTCGAAGGAGCTCGCTCCGGGCGGCATCCGCGTCAACTCCGTGAGTCCCGGGCCGGTGGCCACCGACCTGTGGCTCGGTGAGCACGGTGTCGCGGCGACCGTGTCGCGTGCGACCGGCGCCGATGCCGCCGACGTCGAGCGCGGCGCGGCCGGGCAGTCGCCGACGGGTCGGTTCACGCAGCCCGAGGAGGTCGGCGACCTCATCGCCATCCTCGCGAGCACGCGGCTCGGCAACGTGACCGGCGCGGACTTCGTGATCGACGGCGGCCTGCGCCCCACGATGTGACCGCAGKGCCGCGCATCCGTCGGCGTCTACACGCCGATCGTCAGTGCCGCGGTGTAGCCCCCGGCGACCGATCCCGACATGCTCGCGATCTGGTGGATGCCGCCGTCGTCGCCGAACACCATGTCGCGCGAGAGGCTCGTCTGCGCCAGGTTGCGCACGCTCTGCTCGTAGCCCGAGGCGGCGTACACGAGGTCGTTCACCTCCTCGGGCAGGGCGATCTGCGACGTCTTCACGATCGGCCCCGACGCCACGGCGTTCGCGATATCCGAATAGACCTCGAAGTGGATGTGCGGCCACCGGCCCGAGTAGCACGCCGGGTAGATCGACGTGAAGCGCACCGTGCCGGTCGCGTCGGTCTCCTGCACGCCGCGCAGGTAGTTCTCGCCCTCGACCCCACGCGAGTACAGGGAGTAGTCACCGTCACGGTCGCAGTGCCAGAGGTAGACGCCCGCGCCCACGAGCGCGCTGCCCGTCGCGGCATCCCGCACCGTGAGCGCGATGGTGAGCGGCACGCCGGCCGCGACCGTCGTCGACGAGCCGAAGCTCGAGCGGATGTCGCTGCGCACGATGCCCGAGTCGTCCAGCACGTTCACGCCGTTCGAGCCGTCGCCGGGGTATGGGCCCCCGGTCTCGTCGGGCACCTCGGCAAGGGGGTCGGATGCCGCGGCCGACGCGCTGGCGGACGCGCTCGCGCTCGGGCTCGGGGTCGCRCTCGTCGCGGCGGTCGCGCCGCTGCGGGACTCGGGGCTCGCGCACGCGGCCAGCAGGGCGGTCACGCCGATGCCGCCGAACAGGCCGAGCGCGCGGCGGCGGTCGACCAGGGTGCGGATGTCGTAGACGAGGCCGCGGTGGTCCTCGTCGATCTCGTGGCCGTGCTCGTCGATCCAGCGGGGGTCGGTGGTCATGTCGTGCTCCTCTCCGGAGAGGACAGCATCGCCCGGGTGTCCGGCACGCCGCTGTGCGCGGCCGGTGCGTTTCCTATGATGGAGGCGCCGATGGCCGGACCGCGCGGGTGCGGCCTCCATCACGCGAGGGAGCTCAGCATGGGAACCATCTCGGTCGACCTGTTCATCACGCTCGACGGCGTCTACCAGGCGCCCGGCGGGCCCGACGAGGACCGCGAGGGCGGCTTCGAGTACGGCGGCTGGCAGGGCGCCTACTTCGACGACGAGTCCGGCGAGGTGATCGCCGCCGGCATCGATCGCATGGACGCGCTGCTGCTCGGCCGCAAGACCTACGACATCTTCGCGGGGTTCTGGCCGAACCGCGGCGACGACGACCCGATCGCGGTGACGTTCAACGCGCTGCCGAAGTTCGTCGTGTCGCGATCGCTCACCGATCCCGCGTGGCAGGGCACGACGGCGCTGTCGGATGTCGCGGAGGTGGCCGCGCTGAAGGACCGCTTCGACGACATCCACGTGGTCGGCAGCGGCGACCTCGCCCGCTCGCTGCTCGAGGCCGACCTCGTCGACCGGCTGAACCTCTACCTCTACCCGCTCACCTTCGGATCGGGCAAGCGGCTCTTCGCCGACGGCCGAGGCGTGCCCGCGGCGTTCCGGCTCGCGGAGCCGCCGCGGGCGTTCCCCAAGGGGGCGATCGCACTGTTCTACGAGCGCGCGGGCGCACCCCGCACGGGCATCGACATCAGCGAGGGATAGGGCCGCTGCGCGAGGCCGCTGCCGCCCGCGGCATCCGCTCGCCGTTCGTCATCCCTCGAGGGCCGGGTACTCCTCGATCGTCCACTCGTCGCGCCAGTCGATGTACGGGCGGTCTCCGTCGAACCGGATCGGCAGCCACACGTAGTCGGCGAGCGACGTGTCGGGCTCGCCGAGGTCGATGGCACCCCACTCGCGGGGGCCTTCGAGGTCGACCCGGAACACCTCCTCGAACAGGGCCTGGATGTCGGGCAGGTCGTCGGGCGGCGAGACCACCCATCGGTCGGCGATCGCGATGTAGAGGTCGCGTCGGTGCGGGTGCGCGAAGATCGACGAGATCTGCGACCGGAACGACGTGCGCGAGTCGTCGCCGGGGTGGGCGTCGCCGAGCACGGTCCATGGCCCGTGATACGAGTCGGCCGTCGCGAACTCCGAGGGGTTCGGGAAGTAACCCGTCGTTCCGGAGGTAGCGAGGAAGTGGCGGCCCTTCCGGCGGAAGTACGCCGGGGCCTCCCGCACGAGCGGCGGCTGGAGCCGCGGGAAGTGCGTGGAGTAGTAGCCCGTGACATCCGTGTACTCGTCGTTCAGGTCGGCGACGATGAGCTCGCTGTGCACGCGCTCGAAGATGTAGTACGCCTTGCCGTCGGACGGCTCGACCACGAGGTCGAAGTCGCCCGCGTTCATGCCGAGCGGCTTGATGCCGCGGGTCACGAGCTCGTACGGACCGAGGATGTCGTCGGCCGTGAAGACGCTCGAGCGCTGCTCCCCGTTGCGATGCATGACCTTCACCCAGCACACGAACTTGCCCGTCGCGGCGTTGTGGATGATGTGGGGCCGGTCGGCGAGTTGGGCGGGATGCAGCGGGTGCGCCTCGTCGTCGAGCACCGGCGGCAGGATGGTGCCGAGGTCCTGCCAGTTGTAGAGGTCCTTCGAGGAGTAGCACCGCACGCCCCAGTGCCAGATGCCGTTGCCCGGAGCGGTGCGCTCCTTGTTCTCGCCGTACCAGTAGAACGTGTCGCCCACGGTGATGACGGATCCGCCGTGGGCCTGGATCCGGTTGCCGTCGGTGTCGAGCCACGGCTGGCCGGGTCTGATCGAATGCTGCACTGCGGTCCCTTCGGAGAGGTCGAGTCGGTCGTGCGGTGGTCAGGCGACGCTGACGGCGGGGTCGGTGGCGTCGGTGGCGTCGGGCGCGTCGACCGCGACCGGACCGGCCCCGGCGTCCGCCCGCTCGTCTTCGTGGGGGCCGCCGCGCCAGCGCTTGCGTGGCCTCGCCGGGTCGGATGCCGCGTCGCGCACGGTGCACGTGAACGAGTGCCGTCCTGCCGGCACGTCGTCGACGGTCGAGCCGTCGGGCAGCTCGATCGACGCGGTGGCTCCGACGGGCACGAC